>JAKONB010000188.1 GCA_022702195.1 Beijerinckiaceae bacterium
CGTGGAGCAGCAGGGCGCCGCGACGCAGGAGATCGCCCGCAGCACCGCCCAGACTTCCCTGGGAACGCGGGCTGTGTCGGGTCACATCCTCGGCGTCAGCGAGGCGGCCGAGACGGCGCGCTCCTCATCCGCCCAGGTTCTCACCGCGGCGAGCGATCTCGCCCGTCAGGCGACGGCCCTGCGGACGGAAGTCGGCAGCTTCCTCACCACCGTGCGCGCCGCCTGACCCGCGTCTCAGGGGGCGATCGTCCAGGGGTTGATGACCCGCATGGAGGCGGCCTGGACCTGAAGGGGGCCGGCCGACAGGGCCACGACCGATGAGGGCATGATTCGCACGCGCGCCATCGCCTTGCGCGCCTCGGCGGCCGGCATCGCGCCCACCGGCATGGTCATCGCGGCGAGTTTCATGCGGGTGTGGCGATCGACGAAATCCGAGCGCCCGATGCTCTCGAAATCCCCCGCGACATGGTGGCCATCGGGCCGACCGACGAACACCTTCATGCCGTCCTTCATCACGACGATGTCGCCGGGCCGCAAGGTCTCATCCTTCATGAAGGCGGCAGCGGGACCCGCCTTCAGGTCCAGCGGCGTCTGACGGTCGGCGACGCGCAGCTTGAGGGGTTCGGATTTCTGCAGGGCGACGTAGCGGGTCTTCGGCCGCGGGCGGCTCGCCGTCGGCCGGCGGATGGTACGCCGGGCATAGCCGTAGGAATCCGCCCCCTGGACGGCGGGCGCCATCTGCTGCACCGGTTGCTGGGGCGCGAACAGGCGCTCGAACAGGCTCATGGGCGCATCGGCATTCTGCGCAAGAACGGGCGAGCCGAGCAGGACTACGGCCAGGGCGGCCGGGGACAGGATGCGCAACGCGAACGATGAACAGGATAGCGACATCGGTCTCTCCGGGTTCGATCCCTCGTGACGCGGCGGGACGTTTGCTCAACCGGCACTCAACCTGAACCGTTCCGCAACGAATCACGGATGATTGATATTTCTTTAACGAATTCTCACAGAGACCTTGCTGTCCCCTCCGGGGTACTCACCCCGCGCCCGCGCGACGCCGATGGAGCGCGCCCGTGACCGGCGCCGTCACGCTGATCCCGCGCCCGCACCAGAGCGAGGCCGCGCGGGCGATCGGGGCTGCGCGGGCGGCCGGACGGCCCGGCTTCCTCCTCGGCGACATGACCGGTCTCGGCAAGACGCTCTCGGTCTGGGCGGCCGTGGCCGCCATGCCCGAGCGCGAGATCCTGATCCTCTGCCCGAAGGGTGCGATGCCGCAATGGCGTCGGACCATCGCCCTCTCGGGGCTGGGCGAGAAGGCGGTGACGCTCATCAATTACGAGCGCAGCAAGGCCCTGATGGCCCCGCCGCCGGCCAGCAAGAGCCGCTCCACCCGCGCCAGGAACAATGCCCTGGCGCGACAGGGCACGCTCAAGCGGACCTGGCCGATCGTCGTGTTTGACGAGAGTCACCGCCTGCGCAACCCTTACGCCCAACAGAGCCTGGTGTGCCGGCACCTCGCCGATGCCGCCGCCTTCACTGTCTATCTCAGCGCCACGGCGGGTCAGGCCCCGCACGAATTGTCCTATCTCGGCCGCCTGCTCGGCCACGCGGCCGAGGCCCTCACCGCGACGCTGGCGGATTTTCGCGAGCTGATGAAGCGCCTCGGCATCGGCCGCGCGAAGGGGCGCTGGACCAACTGGAGCTGGGAGGCGAACCCGCGCGACTGCGCCGTGATGGCCGACCTGCTGTTCAAGGGGCCGCGCGCCATCGGACTGCGCCGGCGCCCGGGCGACATCGCCGGCTGGCCGGAGGTGCAGCGGGAACTGGCCCCGGTGGCGTTGAGCGCGGAGGAGCGGCGCCTCTACGCGGCCACCTGGCGCGAATTCCGCCACGCATGGGGGCTGCTCGGGGGGAGCACCCGCAAGCCCTCGGGCTGGGCGGCGGATCTGCGCTTCCGCCAGAAGGCGAGCTTGCTGCGGGTGGCCGGCACCGCCGCCTTCGCCGACCTCCTCCTCGAGGACGGACAGCAGATCGCGATCTCGGTGGCGTTCCTGGAGACCGGGGCGGCCCTCGTGGACGCCCTGCGGGCGGCGGTCTGGCGCGTCGCAGCCGTCACCGGGGAGCGTTCGGGGGAGGCCAACGAGGCCGGCCGCATCGCCTTCCAGACGGGAGCGCTTGACGCGATCGTGTTCACGGTGACCGAGTCGATCTCGCTGCATGCGGGCGAGATGCCGGGGGGCGACCGGCCGCGCGCCCTCATCGTGCACGACCTACGGCACAGCGCGATCCAGCTCGCGCAGATCGAGGGCCGCTGCCATCGCGACGGCCAGAAGGCGACGATCTACTACGCGCTAGCCGAGGATACGGTGGAGGAGAGCATCGCCGCGACGGTGGTGGGCCGCATGGCCTCGATGGAGGCGATGGCGGGCGAGGACACCGCCCTGCTGGACGCCATCGCGAAAGCCATCGCGGGCGAGGAGGCGGATGCCGGAATGCTGTCCGACGCCTGAAACGAAAGTGACGCCGTGGCCCGGAACACGAACGGCCGCGCTTGGTTGCCGATGCAGCCCGATCCATCCCGGAGGCGTGAGGAACCCGATGCGTCAGCCCACCGCCCCCGGCCTGTGGACCCTCTTCGCCGAAGGCCTGCGCCACGGGAGCGCGCTGCTCTCCCAGGAACTGACGCTGCTGCAACGGGAGACCGACGGCAACATCCGGGCGATCCTTGGGCTCACCGCCCGTTTCGGCACGGTGGCGGTGCTCGTCATCGCCGCCCTGGTCGCGTTCCTCGTCGCTCTGGTGAAGGGAATATCCGCCCTGACCGGATCGGAGATCGCCGGCGCCCTCATCGTCGGCACGCCGTTCGCGATGGTGGCCCTGGTGCTGATGGTGCTGGGCCTGCGGCGCATGGCCCGCGACAACCTCTATCCCCGCCGCTTCGAGCGGCAGATGGAAAAGGATGCCGAACTCGTCCAGCGCACCTAAGCCTGGTCCAGAATACGCGCGCCCGTCAGCGCTTCTTGCCGAGTTCGGCCGCGATGTCCTTGATCATGCGGCCCACCTTGCGGTGCGCTGTGACGATCTGGTCCTGGGTCACGCCCCAGCGCTTCATCCAGAATTCCACCGCCTTGCGCTCGGAGAGGTCGAGGCGGTCCTTGTCGATGGTGAATGCGCGCTTGTCCTTCAGCCCCGCCATGGATTGGCCCTCCCTGGCGTCGAGCTGTCGGCGTCCGGGACGGCCGGGTCAAGCGGTCGACATGTTTTAAGGATGCGAGACGGCGCCTTGCATGGCCTGCGGCGCCTTGGATGGCCTGCGGCGCCTTGGATCGCCTACGGTGCCTTCTCAAGCTGCCCGCGGATCTCGCCCTTGGGGTTCTCCGCCGTGTGCACGTTGAAATAGACCTTGCCGGCCACGAGGTCGGCGGCCTTCGCCTCGTCGAGGGTCGCCGAACCTGAGAACGGGCTCGCCGGGGCGGGGGCCGGCACCAGCACGCCCGCGTTGGTCTTGGCATCGGCGGGGCCGTGGAAATGCGCCGCCGTCGCCGGTCCGGTGAGGCCGCTGTAACTCCCGGTCCAGCTCAGCAGCTTGCTCGCCGGGTCGTAGGTCGCCGTGATGGTGCCGCTTCCCTTGGTGGTGTTGGCCGGAACCTCACCGGCGCCGGTCAGGGTGGCCCTGTAGGTCACGGTCTCGCCCGCCGCGTCGGCCGCAGGAGTGCAGGCAAACAGGGCCAGGGCAATGACGGAACTGCGAATGACGTGGATCATCGGATCCTCATGAGCTTCGAGCCGGGCCTGAGCCCGGGAGGATCGAAGATAAGTGGATCATGACCGGCCGCCAGGGCGTGGCGAGACGATCCCTCCCATTTGTTCCGGTGCCGCCGCGCACGCGGGCCACGTCACGCCCGGTCCGGTATCGATCCAGCAACACTCCGCTCAAAGGGCGGAAACATCACGCCCGTAGACCCGCCTTCGTCGCACCAATACGAAGGACCAACCGCATGAAACGCCTCGTCACGGCCGGGATCGTCACGCTCCTGACCACCGCAATCTGTTCGGCCGAGCCGGCTCCGCCTCCGGGTCCCGGCGGCCCGCCCCCCGGCATGGCCGACGGCAACCGGTCCGAGGGACCCCGTCGCGGGCCGCCGGACAGCGACCGTGAGGGCGGCTGGCACCGTCACCCGCCGATGCTCGGGGTGAAAGGCGCGCATCTACGCTTCCACCGCGGCGAGACCCGCATCGACTTCAAATGCGCGGCCGACGATTCCACCAAGGCCTGCGTCGACGCCCTCACGCCCCTGCTGGACAAGCTGTTGCTGGCGCGCTGAGGCGCCGCGCTCAACCGAGGGGCGTCGCCAGCACCTTGTCGATCCGGCGCCCGTCCATATCCACCACCTCGAAGCGCCAGCCGCCGGCCTCGAACCCGTCGCCGGTGGCGGGAATGCGACCGAGCCGGAAGATCACGAAGCCGGCCAGGGTGGTGAATTCGTCGGTGGGCGGCGTCTCCGTGAAGGCGAGTCGCTCGAAGGCCTGGCTCGCCGACATCATGCCGTCGATCAGCAGCGATCCGTCGGCCCGCTCCACCACCGAGGGCTCCTCGCCCGGCTCGGGAATGTCGCCAGCGATCGCCTCCAGCAGGTCGGTCTGTGTGACGATGCCCTCCAGGCTGCCATACTCGTCCACCACCACGGCCATGCGCACCGGCTGGCGCTGGAAGGTCTCCAGCACCGCCAGGATCGACATGCTCTCATGCACCACGATCGGCGGCTGGGTGGCGGCGAGCACGTCCACCGGCTTGGTGTCGAGGACCTGATCGAGCAGGTCGCGTTTGCGCACGACGCCGACGATCTCGTCGACCTGGCCGCGACTCACCACGATCTGCGCGTGGTCGCAGCCGCGCACGGCGTCGAGTAGCTCCTCCTGGGTGTCGCCGGCATCGATCCACTCGACCTCGTGACGCGGGGTCATGATGTCCCGCACCTTGCGCTGGTTGATGGAGAAGATGCGCTCCACGGCCTCCTGCTGCACTTCCTGGATCAGCCCCGCCTCCTGGCTCGCCTGGACCAGGAGGTTCAGCTCCGCCGTGGAATGCAGGGTGCCCTCGCCGTGCCCCGCCTGGAGGCCGAAGGACCGCACGATGCCGTTGCCTAGGCCGTTCAGAACGTAGATCGCCGGCCGGAACAGGAACAGGAACAGGCCGAGCGGCCGCACCACCGCCAGCGCCGTGCGCTCGCTGCGCTGGAGAGCCAGGCTCTTGGGCGCGAGTTCGCCGAGCACGATGTGGAGCGCAGTGATGATCACGAAGGACAGGGCCACCGCGATGCTGTGGGCCGCCACGGTGCCCACGGAATCCGGTAGCCAGGTGAGCGCCGGCTCGATCAGATGGGCGAGCGCCGGCTCGCCGACCCAGCCCAGCGCCAGGGACGAGATGGTGATGCCGAGCTGCGTCGCCGCCAGATAGGCGTCGAGCTGATCGGTGGCCTTCTGGAGCGCCCGGGCATGGAGGCGGCGGCTCGCCACGAGTTCGGCGACACGGCTCCGGCGCACCGAAACCAGCGCGAATTCCGCCGCCACGAAGAACCCGTTGGCAAGGACGAGGACGAGGACGGCGGCCAAGCCGAGGCCGGTTGCCCATGCGGTGTCGGAAATCGTCGTATCCCTTCTCGAATGGCGGCCGAGACCTAGCAGTTCGACCCGGCTTCGGCCAACGGCAAGACGTACCGTTTTGCGCACCTTTGGCGATTCGGAGCCAAGGTCGCCCCACGCTCCCCCGCGTGGGGCCGACGGGATGAAACGAAATGCCGGCCCGATCATTGACCTTGGCCCCGCGCCCGTCGTGTTGGGGGTTCCGCCCGGACAAGATGGGTCCGGCATCGTCTTGGAAAGGCGAGGACGTGCGCACCTGGCTCTGGACCCACGCTCTCAACGCGAAATTCGCTAGCAATCCTATGCTGTTGGGAGTTGCCGTGGCGCTGTCGGATCTGTACGAGCCGACGATCAGCGCGGCGTTGCCCGGTCCGTGGGCGGGCCTCGTCACAACCGTCGAGGCCGGTATTCCCGCGCGCTGAGCCGGACCGGTCGGCTCCCCCGTCACGAGTTCCGATCCATGCCGATCCCCGCCGACCTCGCGCCGTTCCAGGCCCTCCTCGGCGAGGCCGGCATCCTCACCGGCCCGGACCTCACCGATCCCTACACCCGTGACCAACGTGCTCTGATGCACGGGGACACGCCCGCCGTGCTGCGGCCGCGCTCCGTCGCGGAGGTTCAGGCCCTGGTCCGGCTCGCCCGCGCACACGGCTTCGGCCTGGTGCCCCAGGGGGGCAACACCAGCTATGTCGGCGGCGCGACACCGGAGCCCGGACGCCGGCAATTGGTGGTCAGCCTCGAACGGATGACCCGGATCCGTGCCGTCGATCCGCTGAATTTCACCCTGTCCTGCGATGCCGGCGTGATCCTGGCGGAGGCCCAGAAGGCCGCCGCCGCCCACGACCTCCTCCTGCCGCTCAGCCTCGGCGCGGAGGGAAGCTGCCGGCTCGGCGGCAATCTCGGCACCAATGCGGGCGGCCTCCAGGTTTTGCGCTACGGCATGACCCGCGACCTCGTGCTCGGGATCGAGGCGATCCTGCCGGACGGGTCGCTGTTCTCCGACATGCGCGCCTTGCGCAAGAACAACGTCGGCTACGACCTCAAGCAGCTCTTCATCGGCGGCGAGGGCACCCTCGGCATCGTCACGGGTGTCGTCCTGAAGCTGTGGCCGTCGCAAGGTCGCCGCGCCACCGCCTGGCTCGAACTGGCCGCGGATGCGCCGATCCCGGAGATCGCGGCCCTGGTGCGCCGCGAGACCTCCGACCTCGTTTCGACCTTCGAACTCATCTCCGCCTCCTCGCTCGGCCTCGTCGCCGCCATGCGCGGCACCGAGATCGGCCTCAAGGCGGGTCCGGGGGGCGCCGTCCTGCTCGAACTCTCCGCCTCCACGGACCGCATTCCCCTCGACGACCTGCTGATGGGCTGCCTCGAAGCCCTGATGGAGCGGGGTTGGGTGGTTGACGCGATGCTGGCCCAGTCCGAGGGCCAGCGCCGGGCCATGTGGAGCGTGCGCGAGACGATCCCCGAGGGTGAGAAGCATGCGGGCGGCTCGGTGAAGCTCGACATCGCCGTGCCGCTCTCCGCCCTCATGACCTTCCTGGCCCGCGGCGGTGCGATCCTCTCCGAGAAGATGCCGTCGGTGCGCCTGTCCTTCTACGGCCATGTCGGCGACGGCAACGTCCACTACAATCTGGTCGTCCCGCAGGGGCAGGATCGCCTGGCCTTCACCCGGGCGGTGGAGGCGGGAATCGCCCACGACCTCTATGCCCTCGCCATCGCGCTCGGCGGCGGCTTCAGCGCCGAATACGGCATCGGCCGGTTCAAGCGCAACCTGCTCCATCGCTACGCCGACCCGGAGCGCCTCGCCCTCATGGCGACCCTGAAACGCAGCCTCGATCCGGACAATCTCATGAATGCCGGCGCGATGGTGTGAGCCGCCGGTTCTCGGAGCGAGACTGTCCCGAACGTCCTTGACGGGGACCCGACGTGGCAAGGCCCGGATTAAAAAGTCAGAGTGATCGTATCAGGCTATAACCTGATCAAAGCGTAATTTCATCGCAACATCCGGGAACATTGCCCCATGATCCGCGTCGTTCAACGTCGCGAATGCGTGGGATATTGCTGTTGCCCGAAGGACTCTTGCCCAAAATGTTGTCGGTCCGTGTGCTGGATGCTTCCCGATGCCATCTCGGCGAGGGGCCGAGCTACGATCCGGTCACCGACACCGCCTGGTGGGTCGATATCCTCGAATGCCGCCTGTTCGAACGGCGCCTCGGCACCTCGGACCCGGCGATGGTCCACCCCCTGCCGTTCATGGCCAGCGACGTCGCGGCGATCGATGCCGATTGCCAGCTGCTCTCCGGCGCGGACGGGCTCTACATCCGCACCCTCGCGGATGGGACGCTCACGCGGCATTGTTCCCTCGAAGCGGAGGATGGCGGCACCCGCTCCAATGACGGGCGCGTCCATCCAAGCGGCGCGCTGTGGATCAGCACGATGGGACGCGACGCCGAGCCAGGGCGCGGCACAATCTATCACGTGACTGGAACGCGGGTGACCCGGCTGTTCAGCGGCCTCACCATTCCCAATGGCATCGGCTTCTCGCCGGACGGGGCCACCGGCTACTTCGTCGACACACAGGAAGGCGTGCTGCGCCGGGTCGCCCTCGACCCCGCCACCGGTCTGCCCACCGGCACGCCCGAGACCCATTACGACCATCGGGGCGGCGAGGGCGGCATCGACGGAGCCGCCGTCGACACCGAGGGATTGATCTGGACCGCGCGGTTCGGCGCCGGCTGCCTCGATGCCTACAGCCCGGCGGGCGAGCGGGTCCACACCATCCCGGTTCCGGTGCGTCAGCCCACCTGCCCGACCTTCGCCGGCCGCAACCGCGACCAGCTGCTGGTCACCTCTGCCCATGAGGGCATGGACGCGGCCCAGCGCGCCGCGGACCCGGATCATGGCCGCACGCTGCTGGTCGATCTCGGCCGGCCCGGCCTCCTGGAACCGGCCTTTCGCCTCGCCCCCTGATCGCCATCCCCCAACCCCAAGGCAGCGGATTGGGGCGCGACGCCCGGACGCCGCCAGGAGCCTCCATGTCGACCTGCGAAGACCGCCCCTACCAGCCGATCGAGGCCTATGCGCTGCTCAGCAATTGCGAGGGCAGCGCCCTGGTGGCGCGCGACGGCGGCATCGACTGGGCCTGCCTCGACCGCTTCGATTCCGATCCGTCCTTCGCCCGCCTGCTCGACCGGCGCCGGGGCGGCCATTTCACCATCCGGCCCGCCGGCCCGTTCGAGACGGCGCGGACCTATATCAGCCGCACCAACATTCTGCAGACCATCTTCACCACGCCGGAGGGGGTCGTCACCCTGCACGATTTCATGGTGGCGTCGGGGGAGGGGCATGAGCAGCCAGGGCATGAGGAGCAGGGGCGGGAGACCGAGCGCCCCCGCCTCGTGCGCCTCGTCACCGGGGTATCCGGCGCGGTGCCGATGGTCGCCCTCTACCGTCCGCTCGCCCGCTTCGCCGAGACCTTCGCGCCCCTGACCGTCGCGGAGACCCGCGTCACCGCCCCCGATCATCCGGGATTGATCGCCGATGTGGCCTTCGCGGCCGAGGGTGAGCAGGCCGTGGCCCGCTTCACCCTGGGTGGCGGCGAAGCGCGGAGCTTCGCCCTCTACTGCACGCCCCTCCCGGACACGATGCCGGATGCGCGCGCCCTGATGGAGGAGGCCCGCCGCGCCTGGACCCTGTGGACGCGCGACGCCGCCTATGCGGGGCCGCTGGCGGACGAGCTCATGCGCTCCGCCCTGGTCCTGAAGGGCCTGACCTACCAGCCCTCGGGGGCGATCGTAGCGGCGGCCACCACCTCGCTGCCCGAGGAGATCGGCGGCATCCGCAACTGGGATTACCGCTTCTGCTGGATCCGCGACGCCTGCCTGTCTTTCTACGTGCTGAAGAAGTTCGGCATGGTGCAGGAGGCGGAGGCCTTCTTCGGCTTCGTCGCGACCCTGTGCCAGGAGGCGGAGGATCAGCTCAAGCCCCTCTACAGCATCGCCGGCGAGGACGATCTCACCGAGGTCACCATCGGGCATTTCGAGGGCTGGCGCGGCAGCAGCCCGGTCCGCCACGGCAACAAGGCGGCCGAGCAGCACCAGAGCGACGCCTACGGTCAGGTGCTCGACCTGTTCTATCTCTACGAACGGCTCGGCGGCACGCTCTCGCAGGAGATGCGGCTCCAGGGTGCGCGGCTCGCCGACATCTCCGCCCAGAGCTGGAACCGGCCGGATGCCGGCCTGTGGGAGCCGCGCAAGCCCGAGCAGCGCTACCTCCATGCGGCGATCATGAACTGGGTCGCCCTCGACCGGGCGATCCGCCTGTTCGGCGAACGGCCGGACTGGTGCCGGGAGCGCGACCGGATCGTCGCCTGCGTCAACGGCGAGGGCGTCCACCCGGACGGCTACTACCCGCAATATATCGGCGGCGCGGACGTGGACGCCGCCCTGCTGATCGCCCCGATGGTGGGCTTCCCGGTGGACGAGGCCACGTTCGCCCGCACGGTCGACACCATCATCGAACGCTTGGGCCATGGGCCGCTGGTCTACCGCTACAAGAACGACGACGGCCTGCCCGGCCACGAGGGCACGTTCCTGCTCTGCGCCTTCTGGCTGGTGGACGCCCTGCTCTGGCTCGGCCGCGACGAGGAGGCGCGCAGCCGCTTCGCGGGCCTGCGCGCCCTGCAGAACGATGTCGGCCTCTACGCAGAGGAGGTGGCGGAGGACGGCACCTTCCTGGGCAATTTCCCCCAGGCCTTCAGCCATCTTGGCTTCATCCACAGCGCCCTGATCCTCGACCTTCACGACCATGGCGGCCGGGACGCGGTGCGGGGCACCTATGCCGACCGGTCGCTGCGCGAGACCGACGCGCGCCGCGCGCCGATCATCACCGGTGCGGCGTGAGGGGATCGTCCTTGAGCGCGTGAGTGAGGAGGCGACCTGTCACCCGAAAGCCTTGACCGCCGGCGGCGCCCATGGCTTTTAACGATCCTGCCTCAGACTCCGTAGCTCAGCTGGATAGAGCAGCCGCCTTCTAAGCGGCAGGTCGTTGGTTCGAGCCCAACCGGGGTCGCCAGTCTCATCCGAAGGATCCGACATTGGCCCTGACCCTGCCTTGGAAATGGCACGGCCCGGCGCGCGATACTGGCGGCCGTCCAGCCGATCCCTGGACCAAAGGAGCAAACACTCCCCATGATCGAACGACCTTGCGACAAAGGTCTTCGTGGGGTGGCGCGTAAGTGAGGGCGGCCTTCCTCTTGCCCTGCTTCTCCCTCAGTCCTGTGGCATGTCCCGCACCGCACGCCGCCTCGGGTGGCTCCTCCTTGCCGCTCTCGCCTTCGCCACGCTCGCGCCGATCGGGCTGCGGCCGATCAGCGGGGCACCCGTCAGCCTGGAGCGTTTCGCGGCCTTCGCCGCCCTGGGCCTGCTGTTTGCGCTCGGGTATCCGCGCCGGCACTGGCAGGTTTTGGCGCTGGTCGTTCTTGCCGCGGCTAGCCTCGAAGCGCTCCAACTGATCGATCCGACGCGGCACGGCCGGATCGGGGATTTCCTGGTGAAGGCGGTGGGAGGCGGCCTGGGCGTGGCGGTGGGATTGGCCGTCACGGCGACGCTCGGCCGGTGGCGCCCCAAGACCTCCTGACGCTTCAGCCCCTCCAGAGCTCCGAGCCGATTCGTCGTCGGGCGGAGCGGCTTGGAGCGCTCACCGGCCGCCCTATGTCACCCCTCATGACAGAGCCGCCGGAAGACAACCTCGATCACTACGCGCTGGGCTTCTACGCCCCCGACAAAGGCTTGCGGCGCGAGGATTGCCCCTACGCTTCGGGCACCGAGCCGCACGCGCAATGGACGGCCGGATACGATGCTGCGGCGAAGGAAGGACGGGAGGAGGCATGATGGGTCTCCTCCGCTTCCTCCGCGCGTGGGCGATCCTGTCCGTTCCCGCCGGCATTCTGGCGGGGAAACTGCTCAAGGCGAACCGCCGGGCGACGACGCGGCCCATCGACCGACGGTAAGGACCGCACGGGCCACGGAAGAATCTCGCGCGTACCGTGCCGGACCTCGTTCTCCTGGCTTTGCCGTCCCGGCATCCTCGCGGCTGTCCGATCCCCGCCGGGCGCGTGGGCGAGGAGTCTCCAGGCTTTACCCCCCTACGCCCCCCCCGGAGCATCGTTTCGAGAGCACGACAGCGCATCCTGATGGGCGAACCCGGTTCGTCCCGGAGCCGTGCTGGAACGTCACAGCGCAGCATGACGTTGCTACCTGCGTGCATCACGCCAACATCAGGAGGAAACGCCTTGAAAGCCATCACGCTTGCGCTCACCGCCACGCTGGCCCTGTCTTCGGTTGCCCTCGCGGCGGGAGGCGGCTCCGGCACCACGAAGTCGGGTACGATGAACAGCACAGGTCCCAACGATGCCGGCGCCGGCTCGTCTCCGGGTGCCGCCGGTAGCGGCCCCTCGACCGGCGATAAGAGCCGCTCGGGTACGGCGAACAGCACCGGCGCCAACGATGCAGGCTCGGGGTCGTCCCCCGGAGCGGCTGGCAAGGGTGCCAGCGCTCCGACCCGCTAGCGCGACGTCTTGGAAACCGGATCCAGGCCGCCGCGCTAGGTTCTTGTTTTGGCATCGTCTTTTTCCTAAGGCTGGCCACCACCTTTCGGGTCGATGCTCCAGGACCGCGTCCCGACCCGCTCGGGGGCGGAGCCACGACAAGATCGGCAGCGCTTCACCCCGCACCCGCGAAAGGTCCGAGACCTTTCGGGATCATGACCTTGCCTGATTGCCTTCGCGCGACGTCAGGTTTCGTCTGAACAAGAGCGAATCGCGGGGCGACGGAAGAGTCGCCCCGCCCGTGATTCAGGCCGCGTCCGGCATCCGGTCCAGCAGCTTGTCGAGGGTGAGGGGATAGTCGCGTACACGCAGGCCGGTGGCATTGTAGACCGCATTCGCCACCGCCGCACCGACGCCGCAGACGCCGAGCTCACCCACACCCTTGGCCTTCATCGGCGACGATTGCGGGTCGGGCTCGTCGAGGAAGATCACCTTCTGGTGAGGAATGTCGGCATGGACCGGCACCTCGTAGCCGGCGAGATCGTGGTTCACGAAGAAGCCGCGCCTGGTGTCCACCGCTAATTCTTCCATCAAAGCCGCGCCCACCCCCATCACCATGCCGCCGATGACCTGGCTGCGCGCCGATTTCGGGTTGAGGATGCGCCCGGCGGCGCAGACCGCCAGCATCCGCCGCACCCGGATTTCGGCGGTGTGAATGTCGACGCCCACCTCGACGAAATGGCCGGCGAAGGTCGATTGCTGCTGCTTCTTTGACAGGTCACCGTACTCGATGGCATCCTCCGCAACGAGTTCGCCCGAAGCCGCGGCCTCGCAGAGGGGGACGGCCCGGTTGCCGGAGCGGACCACGCCGTCGGCGAAGACCGCGTCGGCCGAGTTGATGCCGAGCCGTTGGGCCACGGCCTCCCGCAGCTTCACGCACGCCGCATAGACGCCGGCCGTTGCGTTGTTGGCACCCCATTGGCCACCCGAGCCCGCCGAAGCCGGGTGATCGGAATCGCCGAGGCGCACCACGATGCCGTCGAGGGCCACGCCCATCATCTCCGCCGCGGTCTGGGCGATGATGGTGTAGCTACCGGTGCCGATATCGGTCATGTCGGTCTCCACCGTGACCCGGCCGTCCACCTCGAGGCGGACGCGCGCGCCCGATTTCGCCAGCAGGTTGTTGCGAAAGCCCGAGGCCACGCCGAGGCCCACCAGCCAGTGCCCGTCCCGAACCTGTCCCGGCTTCGGGTTGCGCTTGTCCCAGCCAAAAGTCGTCGCCCCGAGCGTGAGACAACCGACGAGGTCGCGCTGCGAGAACGGCCGCTCCGGGTTTCCCGGATCGACCTGAGTGTCGTTGCGGATGCGGAACTCCACCGGGTCGAGACCGAGTTTCTCCGCCATCTCGTCCATGGCGACCTCCAGCGCCATCAGGCCGGGTGCCTCGCCCGGCGCCCGCATGGCATTGCCCTCGGGCAGATCGAGCCGGGCGAGCTTCATGCCCGTCAGGCGGTGCGCGCCCGCATAGAGGAGTTTGGTCTGGTCCACGGCGGTCTCGGGCGGTCCGTCCTTGAGATTGCCCGAGATGCTCTCGTGGGCGATGGCCGTGATGATGCCGTCCCGCGTCGCGCCGAGGCGCACCCTCTGGATGGTGGCCGGCCGGTGCGTGGTGTTGTTGACGATCAGGGGGCGGGTGAGCGCCACCTTTACCGGGCGCCGCGCCGCCTTGGCGGCCAGGGCGGCCAGCACCGCGTCGGCGCGCACGAACAGCTTTCCGCCGAAGCCTCCACCGATATAGGGCGAATCGACCCGTACGTTCTCCTTCGGGATACCCAGGATCTTGGCGACGCTGCCCTTGCTCCAGGCGATCATCTGGTTGGAGGTCCAGAGGGTCAGCTTTTCGCCCTGCCACGCCGCGATGGTCGCGTGCGGCTCCATCATGGCATGGCTCTCGTCCGGCGTGGTGTAAGTGTGGTCGAGGGTCACCGGGGCCGCCGCGAAGGCGCCCTCGAAATCGCCGACCCGGTCGCCAGGCCCGCTGTCGCTGCCCTCGCCGCTGTCGCCGCCCACCGGCTCGGCGGAACCCGCCTCGGCCGCGAGGTCGAACCGCCCGGCCTCGGTCTCGTAATCCACGGTGAGCAGGAAGGCCGCCGCTCGCGCCTGCTCGAAGGTCTCGGCCACCACCACGGCCACGGCCTGATGGTAATGGGCGATCTCGGCGCCGCCGAATAGGTTGGCGTAGTTCATCTGCCCGAGCGCGAGCGGCGGGGTGTCGAGGGTGGTGACGATGGTCACCACGCCAGGGGCCGCACGCGCGGAGGTATCGTCGATGGCGCGGATGCGGCCCTTGGCGATGCTGGCGCCGAGCACGTAACCGTAGGCTTGGTTCGGAGCCACGTCGTGGCGCTCATAAGCGTAGGCAGCCGTGCCGGTGGTCTTGAACTTGCCATCGATCCGGTTCACCGACTGGCCGATCACCTTGAGCTGATCGATGGGGTTCTGGGTCGCGGGGGTATCGAACTTCATGGCTCAGGCCCTCGCTTCGGTGAGCGCCGCCCCGAGCGTCCGCTCGGCCAGCGTCAGCTTGTAGGCGTTCTCGCGGGTGGGCTCGGCTCCGGCGAGGAGCCCGGCGGTGACGGCCTTGGCACCGCGCGGCAGGTCGGCCTCAGCCGCCTCCACCCGCCAGGGCTTGGGACCCACGCCGCCCAGGGCCACGCGGCCGGTTCCGTCCGGCTGGATCACGGCCGCCACCGAGACCAGCGCGAAGGCGTAGGAGGCGCGGTCCCGGACCTTGCGGTAGATCTGCGTGCCGCCCAGGGGCTTGGGCAATGTCACGGCGGTGATCAGCTCGTCGGACTTGAGGGTGGTGTCGGCCTCGGGCCTGTCACCGGGCAGGCGGTGGAAATCGGCGATCGGGATCGCACGTTCATGGCCCAGTGCATCCACGGTTTCGACGGTGGCGTCGAGGACGCGCATGGCGACCGCCATGTCGCCCGGATGGGTTGCGATGCAGGCCTCACTGCCGCCGATGATGGCGAGCTGCCGGCTCACGCCGTCGAGGGCCGAGCAGCCCGATCCGGGCCGGCGTTTGTTACAAGCTTGTGCGGTGTCGTAAAAATACGGGCAGCGGGTGCGCTGGAGCAGGTTGCCGGCGGTGGTCGCCTTGTTGCGCAGCTGCCCCGAGGCGCCGGCGAGCAAGGCGCGGCTGAGCACGCCGTAATCGCGCCGGACCCGGGCATCGGCCGCTAGATCGGTGTTGCGCACCAACGCGCCGATGCGCAGGCCGCCCTCCGGGGTCGGCGCGATCGTGTCGAGGCCAAGACCGTTCACGTCCACCAGATGTGTCGGCGTCTCGATCTGCAGTTTCATCAGGTCGAGGAGGTTGGTACCCCCGGCGATGAACTTGGCGTTCGGCGTGGCGGCCAGGGCCGCTGCCGCCGCGGCCGGGCTCTCTGGGCGCTCGTAGCTGAAGGATTTCATGCCGGCCTCCCGGCGATCTCGGTCATCGCCTCGACGATGTTGGAATAGGCACCGCAGCGGCAGAGGTTGCCGCTCATGCGCTCGCGGATCTCATCCGCCGTCGCCTCGGGGGCGGCGTTGAGGTCGGCGGTGACGTGACTGGGAATGCCGGCCTCGATCTCCGCCAGCACAGCGACGCCCGAGCAGATCTGGCCAGGGGTGCAGTAGCCGCACTGATAGCCGTCATGCCGGACGAAGGCGTCCTGCATCGGGTGCAGGTTGTCCGGCTGCCCGAGCCCCTCGATGGTGACGATGTCACTGCCCTGATGCATCACCGCGAGGGTCAGGCAGGCATTGATGCGCCGCCCGTCAACGATCATCGTGCAGGCACCGCACTGGCCGTGGTCGCAGCCCTTTTTGGAGCCGCTGAGGTGCAGGTGCTCGCGCGCCGCGTCGAGCAGGCTGGTGCGGATGTCTAGGTCCAGTTCGCGCCGCTTGCCGTTCACCGTGAACGCCACGTTGGCCATCACGGGGCTTTCGGGACCGACGGGCGCGCCCGCATCGGCCATTGGTTTGGATGGACTCAAAGCTAACGTCTCCGGGGTTGGCATGCCGTCCGTCGAATCTCGGGCGGAGGCCTCTCGGACCCTCCCCGGATGGCGGGGGACGGACAAGAGAGGCTGCGATGGAATCCGCCGAACGCCCCTGGCCGCCAGGGCTGACCCTGGAACGCGAAATGCCCCTATTGGCGATCCTCACAGAATGAGCGAGCGCGGCGTTAGTTCCGGGATCGCGCGGTTCTGAAGCAGGGGTCGGTCCGGGTCGGAGATCGTGGGAAGCGACGGCGAGCGAATCGCCGGCGCTCAGCCGCCGATGCCGCCGTGCTCGATCGTGGAACCACCCGCGATCGCCCGGCCCCACGGGGCGCCCCGCGCCCGTTTTGTTGCCGTTTGGCGTAACGCCTCGCCTCGGCTGTCACGGGGCGGGGCAACCGGCATTCTCCCTCACCTTGACGGCCGGTGACGCGGGGTCGCATTGCATGGCCATGCAGGAAAGTGCTTCGGTCCCGCCGGGCTGACATTCCTTCGAAAGCCTCTAATGTCTCGGCCGCCTTCACACGCCCTGGGTGGTGACGGTCCACGTTCAGCATCCATGCGCGGAGTCAGACACTTGGCGAATACGGCAGCCAACCCCGACAGCCCCCATGGCGCGCCGGACGGAACGCGGCGCGACTTCATGTTTCTGGCCACCGGCGCGGGTCTCGCGGTCGGCACGGTGGCGCTCGCCTGGCCCTTCGTCGCCTCAATGGCTCCGGATGCCGAGACCATCGCGGCCGGCGCCCCCTTGGAGGTCGACCTGACTCCAATCCAGGACGGCCAGATCATCAATGTCTTCTGGCGCGGCAAGCTGATCTTCGTGCGCAACCGCTCCGAGAAGGAGATCAAGGAAGCGCAGGACGTCAAGCTGTCCGAGCTCATCGATCCGCAGGCCGACTCGGCGCGGGTGAAGGACGGCCACGCCAAGTGGCTGGTGGTGTACGGCAATTGCACCCATCTCGGCTGTGTGCCGCTCGGGCATCAGGGCCAGTACGAGGGCTGGTCGTGCCCCTGCCACGGTTCCCTCTACGACACGTCCGGGCGCGTCCGGCGCGGCCCCGCGCCGACCAACCTGCCGGTGCCCCCCTACGCCTTCGAGACGAACACCAAGATCCGCATCGGCGACGAGGGTGGCAAGGCCGTTGCCTGACGAACCCCCTAAAGGATGGAAGCGGGTAGCCCCATGAGCGGACACGCCAATACCTACGTTCCGAAGAGCCAACTGGCGAAGTGGTTCGAGTCGCGGCTGCCCATCGTCGGGCTGGTCCACTCGTCGTTCGTCTCGTACCCGGTCCCACGGAACCTGAACTACTTCTGGACCTTCGGTGCCATCCTGATGGCAATGCTGGTGTCCCAGATCGTCACCGGCATCTGGTTGGCGATGCACTACGAACCCTCGGCCGCGGGCGCGTTTAACTCGGTTGAGCACATCATGCGTGACGTGAATTACGGCTGGCTGCTGCGCTACATGCACGCCAACGGCGCGTCGATGTTCTTCGTGGCGGTCTACGTCCATATGTTCCGGGCACTGTATTACGGCTCGTACAAGGCTCCGCGCGAGATCCTCTACATCCTCGGCGTAATCATCTACCTGCTGATGATGGCCACCGCCTTCCTCGGCTACACCCTCCCATGGGGCCAGATGAGCTTCTGGGGCGCCACCGTCATCACCAGCATCCTGGGCGCCATCCCGCTCGTCGGCGAGACCATCCAGAGCTTGCTCTGGGGCGGCTACTCGGTGGGTAGCCCAACGCTGAACCGCTTCTTCTCGCTGCACTATCTGCTGCCCTTCATGATCCTCGGCGTGGTGGTCCTGCACGTCTGGGCGCTGCACGTGACCGGCCAGAACAACCCCACCGGCATCCCGATCAAGTCTAGCAAGGACGCGGTGCCGTTCACCCCCTACGCAACGATCAAGGACGTGTTCGCCTCGGTCGTGTTCTTCGCCTTCTTCGCCTACTGGATCTTTTACCAGCCCAACTATCTGGGGCATGCCGACAATTACATCCCGGCCAACCCGGCGGTGACCCCCGCTCACATCGTTCCGGAATGGTATTTCCTGCCGTTCTACGCGATCCTGCGCGCGGTTCCGGACAAGCTCGGCGGCGTGATCATGATGTTCAGTGCCGTGCTGATCCTGGCCTTTGCGCCCTGGCTCGACACGTCGCGGGTGCGTTCGGCGAATTACCGCCCGATCTATCGGCAGTTCCTGTGGCTGTTCTTCGCAGTCACAATCCTGCTCGGCTATCTCGGCGCGATGCCGCCCGAGGGGGGCTACGTGCTCGCCGCCCGACTCTGCACCGCCTATTACTTCGCCCACTTCCTCATCGTGATGCCGCTGGTTGGCCTGTTCGAGACACCCAAGGCACTGCCGGGGTCGATCCTCGAGAGCGTCACAGGGCCAGGCAAGCAGGTCTCGGGGGCCGGCATGCCGTCGGGCGCCGTGGCCGCGCCATCGTCCAAGGGCTGAGGGCAGGGGATTGTCCAGCACCATGAAAACCATTCGCCTCCTCGCCGCGTCCCTGCTCGCGGCCACCCTGAGCATCACCGCAGCGGCGGCGGAGGAGCACGGCGCTCCGCATCCGCCGCGTGAGAAATGGAGCTTCGCCGGCATCTTCGGCCGTTTCGATCAGGCCCAACTCCAGCGCGGGTTCCAGGTCTACCGGGAGGTCTGTTCGAGCTGCCACAGCGTGAATTACCTGCGCTTCCGCAACCTCGCGGAGGAGGGCGGTCCCGATTTCAGCTCCGGCCAAGTCAAGGCGCTCGCGGCGGAGTACAAGGTCAAGGAGCAGAACGACTCGGGCGAGGATGTCGACCGCCCCGCCCGCCCGGCCGACGCCGTGCCGCCGCCCTTCCCGAACGAGAAGGCCGCCGCCGCCGCCAATGGCGGCAAGGCCCCGCCGGACTTCTCGGTACTGGCCAAGGCGCGGACCTACAGCCGCGGCTTCCCATGGTTCCTCATCGATGCGCTGCCCTTCGTCGGCTATACCGAGCATGGCGTGGATTACATCCACGCGGTTCTGACCGGCTACGAGGACCCGCCAGACGGCAAGGAGACGCCGTTGGGCACCTACTACAACAAATACTATCCCGGTCACCTCATCGCGATGCCCAAGCCCCTTAGCGACGGTCAAGTGACCTACGCCAAGGGCGCGAACGGCGTGCCGGTGGTGCCCGAGACCACCGATCAGTATGCACGCGACATCTCTGCCTTCATGGCCTGGACGGCCGAACCGCACATGATGGTGCGCAAGGCTCTGGGCCTGCGGGTGATCCTGTTCCTGTTCGTCCTGGCCGGGCTGCTCTACTACGTGAAGAAGCGGGTCTGGGCGAAGGTGGGCGGAGAGGTCCACGGCTTGCAGCCCGAGCTGCACAAGACCTACTGAGACAAACCGACGGCCCCGGCCGGGGCCGTCGACCATACGAAGCGACATGCGCCGGCGCCCCTCCACCAGGGCGTCCGGCGCAAACTTTATGGAGTGAGCCATGGCGGCAGCGTTGCTCGGCGTGATCGGCGGCTCGGGGGTCTACGACCTGCCGGGCCTTGAAGATGTTCGTGAAGAGCGGATTGAATCGCCCTGGGGCGAACCCTCGGACGACCTGCGCATTGGCCGCATCGGCGACACGAGGCTGGTGTTCCTCGCCCGTCACGGTCGCGGCCACCGCCTGTCGCCCTCCGGGATCAACTACCGCGCGAATATCGACGTGCTGAAGCGGGCCGGGGTCACCGATCTGGTCTCGCTTTCGGCCTGCGGCTCCTTCCGGGCCGAGCTGCATCCCGGCCTGTTCGTGCTGGTCGACCAGTTCGTGGACCGCACCCATGGCCGCGCCTCGTCCTTCTTCGGCAATGGCTGCGTCGCCCATGTCTCGCTGGCCCATCCGGTCGGCCCCGCTCTGCAGGAGCGGATCGCGGCGGCGGCGCAGGCCGAGGAGATCGGGTTCCATCGCGGTGGCACCTACGTGTGCATGGAGGGGCCGCAATTCTCCACCTACGCCGAGTCCACCACATACAAGGCGCAGGGCTACGACGTGATCGGCATGACAAACATGCCGGAGGCGAAACTCGCCCGCGAGGCCGAGATCACCTACGCGTCCATCGCGATGGTCACGGATTTCGATTGTTGGCACCCGACCCACCATGCGGTGGACGTGGCCTCGGTGGTGGCGGTGGCCCGCGCCAATGCCGACAAGGCCGCCCGCCTCGTCGCCCGCCTCGCCCGGGACTTCCCCACCACGCGGGAGGCCTGCCCGGTCGGAACCGAGCGTGCGCTCGACGGTGCCATCATGACGGCCGAAAGTCACCGCGACCCTGCGCTCCTCGCCAAG
>JAKONB010000204.1 GCA_022702195.1 Beijerinckiaceae bacterium
CCCTGGGGAGTCCCTGCGGGTGGTGTTCTGCGCCGTCTCGCCATGGCCATCGCCTCGTTCTTCCAATCCAGCCCTATCCCGGCGGGAGGGACCCGATTTGTCGGATACCGGCGTGACGCCGGCATCCTGCTCTGCCAGCGGGCTAGATGGGATCAGTTGCGGGGGAACATCAAGCACCCCGATCCCGCCCGGCGTCCCGGAATCAGGCGTTGGACCGGAACGAGCTCTGAGCGACGGCACCGAGATCCTTGGCCTGGGCCTGGAGGGCGGCGATCTGCGTGCGCAGGAACTCGGTCTGGAGCTCGAAGGCTTCCTTGAGGTCGCGGGTGCGCACGAGCTTCTGGGCGAAGTCGAAGGTGGCGCTGGCATTCGTCTGCACGTTGTCGAAGCTTTTGGCCACGACGGCCTGCAGCGACTCCTGGACGGATTTCGAGGAGGTCTGCACCTGTTCCACCGTCTTCACGGCGGAACCGATCAGCGTGGTGACGGCGCCGCGGGCCTGATCGACGCTCTTCTCGGCGAAGGAGCGCAACTCGGTGGGGATCTCGAAGCTCTGGCCGGACATGGCGATTCCCTATCACAGTGAGTGCGCGCTACGATTCGACGCGCCGGGGGTCTTTATGTTGCGATGCACCATACCCGTCAAGGGCGATTTCCGAAGGGACGCGGTTGTTTTTGCGGTGCGGTAAGCCGGCGTCAGGCCGCCATCCGCCCGCCGGGCATCGGTCCGTCGCCGTCGCGACCGCGCGTGAGGATCGCGTCGTAGACCCGCCCGAGGGCCTCGGCATGGGCCGAGAGGGTCAGCGGAGCGGCCCAGTATGCCGCGTGGGCCCGGAGGCCGAGGGCGCGGACGACGGCGTCATCGGCGAGATGGCGGAAGGCATGCGTGAGTGCGCCGACTTCCGGGGGCACGGCGAAGCCGTTGACGCCGTCGACCACCTTCTCGGAGGCCCCGGAGCGGGTCGAGGCCACCACCGGCAGGCCGGAGGCCAAAGCTTCGTAGACGGTGAGCGGCCCGGTCTCGAACCAGCGCGACGGGGCGGCCACGGCCCGCGCCCGCTCCCGCAGGATGCGCCAGACCGCGTCCGGCGCCTGCCATCCGAGCAGCTCGACCCCCGGACAGGCCCGGAGTTCCGCCTCGAGCGGGCCGGTGCCGATGAACAGGGCCGGCAAGCCGGCGGCGGCGGCGGCCTGCGCGACGAGGTCGGCGCCCTTCTCGCGGGTCAGGCGGCCGACATACGCGACGGCATCGCCCCGCGCCGGATCGGCCGGCACGCCGCGCGCCACCCGCACCGGATTGTCGACGCGGTGATGCGTCGCCGCCAGGGGGGCGAGCAGGTCGCCCATCCGCGCCCGGCTGGCATCGCTGACATGGATGACGTCGAAGCGGCGATTCCGCAGGGCCACCCGCTGCGCCGCCGAGCGGCCGACCCGCACCAGCTTGTGGAGCCGGCTTCGGCCGTCGCAGGGGGCGGCGAGGCAGCCGGCCGAGAGGGGCGTCAGGGTGCAGGGCGCCTGCCGGTCAAAGCGGTAATAAACCCCGTTCGGACAGGCGAGGACGTAATCGTGCAGGGTCACCACCACCGGGGCGCCGTGCCGGAACAGGGCCGGGAAGACGCTCGGCGACAGGCTGCGCGTCCATTGGTGGAGGTGGACGAGGTCCGCCGGCCGCGGCAGCCCCGCGAGGGCGGCGCTCAAGCGCGTCGCCGCCCGCCGATCCCAGATTCCGTCGAGGACCCCCCGGTGGGCGGGGCGCGACCAGATATCGGTCCGGCCAAGGTCGATCCTGCGGATGCGCGGGTGGTCGAGGAGCGCGTCCACCGGTCCGTCGATCGCCTGGATGTAGGTGATGTCGGTGCCGGCTTCCGCCAGGGAGCGGGCGGATTCGAGCGCCACCTTCTCGGCGCCGCCGCTCGCCACCGCGAACTCGGCCAGGACGACGATGTGCATGGCGCCCGTTCCTTCCGGCCTGTCCGCCGAGCGGGGCAGTTTACGGGGGCTAAACGCAACGGAGGGTAAAGAGGGCGCGCGCCGCGACCGGGATCCCTCCGCCATGCATGTCGTCCTCGTCGTCGACCATGCCTTCGTCAATGGCGGGCAGGCCAAGGTGGCGCTCGATGCTGGGCTGGGCCTGGCCGCGCGCGGGCATCGCGTCACGGTCTTCGCCGCCGTCGGTCCCGCCGATCCGCGTCTCGCCGCCGCCGGCATCCGGGTGGTCTGCCTGGGGCAGGACGACATCGCCACCACCACGAACAAGCTCGCCTTCGCGGTCCAGGCGATCTGGAACCAGCCCGCCGCGCGCCGGCTGGCGGCCGAACTGCGCGGCCTCGACCCGCACGACACCGTGGTCCACGTCCATGCCTTCGCCAAGGCCCTGTCGCCGTCGATCGGCGTGAGCCTGCGCGCCTCCGGGCTGCCGCTGCTCTACACCATGCACGAATACTTCCTCGTCTGCCCCAATGGCGGCTTCTACGAGTATCCGGCAGCGCGGATCTGCCACCGCACGCCAATGTCGGCGGAGTGCGTGACCACGCATTGCGATGCCCGCAGCTATCCCCGCAAGCTCATCCGCGTGGTCCGTCACGCCGCCCTCGACCACGTCGCCGGGATGCGGACCCTCTTCCCGCACGTGGTGACGATCAGCGCCCTGCAGGAGGGGGTGGTGTCCCGGCACCTGCCGGCCGGAACGCAGTTTCACCGGGTCGACAACCCGATCGCCGTGGTCCAGCCGCCACCGCGCAGGGCACCGCCGGGGGATTTCCTGTTCGTCGGGCGCATCTCCACCGAGAAGGGCGCTCCGATCTTCGCCGAAGCCGC
>JAKONB010000220.1 GCA_022702195.1 Beijerinckiaceae bacterium
GCTGGATCGACGAGGCGGGCTATGCCGATCTCGTCGCCCTGTGCCAGTTCCTGCCCGGACCCGCCTCGAGCCAGGTCGGATTCGCCCTCGGCATCCTGCGGGCGGGCGGCCTCGCCGGCGGTCTGGCGGCTTTCGCCGGTTTCACCCTCCCCTCCGCGCTGATCCTGGGGCTCGTCGCGCAGGGGGCCGGGATGGCGAGCGGTCCGCTCGGCGGCGGGCTGCTCCACGGCCTCAAGCTCGTCGCCGTGGCGGTGGTGGCCCAGGCGGTCTGGGGCATGGCCCGGACCCTGGCGCCGGACCGGACCCGCGCCGGCCTCGTGCTGGCCGCCCTGTGGATCGCCGTGCTGGCGCCCAGCGCCCTCGGGCAGGTTTTCGCGATCGGCTTCGGGGCTCTGGCCGGGCTCGTCCTGTGCCGGGGGCAGACCGTGGAACCGGTGGGGCCTTTCGCGGTCCCGATCTCGCGACGGGTCGGCATCGCGGCGCTCGCCCTGTTCGGCACCCTCCTGGTGGGCCTGCCGATCCTCGGCGGGCTTTTCGCAGCGCGGGGGCTTGCGGTCTTCGAGGCCTTCTACCGCGCGGGCGCCCTGGTCTTCGGCGGCGGCCACGTGGTGCTGCCGCTCCTGAGGGCGGGGCTGGTCGATCCCGGCTGGGTGAGCGCGGACGCGTTCCTCGCCGGCTACGGCGCGGCGCAGGCGGTGCCGGGGCCGCTCTTCACCGTCGCGGCCTATCTGGGGGCGGTCCTCGGCGGACCGCTCGTCGCGGCCCTCGCCCTGGCGGCGATCTTCCTGCCCGGCCTGCTCCTCGTCACCGGCGCCCTGCCGTTCTGGGACGCTCTGCGGCGGATGCCCCTGGCCCAGGCGGCCCTGCGCGGCGGCAACGCCGCCGTGGTCGGGCTCCTGGCGGCGGCGCTCTACGATCCGGTCTGGACCGGCGCCATCGCGAATGCCCGCGATCTCGCCCTGGCGGCCACGGCCTTCGGATTGCTGAATGTGGGCGCAGTCGCCCCCTGGATCGTGGTGGGGCTGACGGCGCTGGGCGGCCTCGCCCTCACGCTCTGGGGATGATCGGAGAGGCGGGGGCCGCCTCCCGCCGCCGCAGCACGTCGAGGCGATAGAGCGGCGCGCGGTCCTGATGCCGGATGTCGAGCATGTCCGCGCCGAGGCCGATCACCGCCTCGGCGGCCGCGTCGCCGCTCAAGGGATAATGGGTCTCCCCCGTCCAGTGGACCAGGACGAGGTCGCCGCCGGGCCGCAAAGCGGCGCGGATCCGCTCCACCAGGACGGCGATGTCGTCGCGGTCGAGGTAATAGACCACCTCCGACAGCAGGATCAGGTCGAAGACCCCCTCGGGCCAGTCCGACGGCACCGCACCGCACGCGAAGCGGATATGGGGCAGGTCGGCGCAGCGCGCCCGGGCCGCGTCGAGGGCGCTCTCGGCCACGTCGATGGCGGTCAGCCGCGCGCAGCGTCCGGCCAGACGCCGGGTCATGACGCCGATGGAGCAGCCGATCTCGAGTGCCTCGGCGTAGGTTCCGCGCGGCAGGCTCGCCAGGGTGGCCTCGTACTTGGCGTGCTCGTACGGGCTCGAGGCGAAGCGCCACGGATCGGGGTCGGAGGCGTAGAGTTCGGTGAAATAGGTCGGGGCGAGGGTGCCGGCGGGGGGATTCATGAGGCGTGGACCGGAGGCGGGGCGAGAGCGGGTTCGTGCCAGAGCCCATCGGCGGGACGCGCATCGGCGAGCACGTAGGCCGCCGCATGCGTCAGCGCCCGGTCGGGGCCGGGCTGGCGCAGATAGGTGGCCAGATCGCGCGAGAGCCGCTCCAGCGGGTGGGTCTGGAGGAATCCGGCGAGCCCCACCGAGCGCTGCGCCCGCTCCAGCACGTCGAGGCCGGCCCGCTCCACCGCTAGGCGGGTGAGGTTGACGTAGGCGATCACCCGGTCCGGCTCGGCCTCCGGGTCATTCGCGAGCGCGGCGGCATGGCCCACGAACAGCCGGGCGGTCTCCACCGCGATGGCGGACTCGCCCAGGCGCGCCGCCTGATGCGGGTCGCCGCCGCGGCCGGTGGCGCCGAGATGCGCGCGCAGCGCGTCGAACACCGCTTCGATCCCACCGAGTTGCACGGCGGCGAAGCGCCAAGCCCCGGCCGAGAAATGCGGCTCGCGATAGTAATCGTCGGCCTCGCCCACATGGGCGCCCGCATCCACGGGCAGGCCGGTGAAGTCGAGGATGCCCGAGGTGGAGGCGCGCATCCCCTGCGCGCACCAGGACGACAGATCGGCCCGCTGGCCGGGTTCGAGGTCGATCACCAGCATCTGCTGGCGGCCGTCCGGCCGGCGGGCGGTGACCAGGGGGCGCGTCACCGATCCGGCCCCGGAGGCGAAGGATTTGACCCCCGTCAGACGGGTCCCGGCGCCCTCCCCCGCGAGCGCGAGGCCGCCTTCCTGCGGCTGGGTGTTCCACACCCCGAACAGATGCCCGGCCCGGACATCGGCGGCGAGCCGCTCGCGCACGGGGGGGGCGGCGTAGCGCAGGATCAGCGAGAGAGCGTTGACATGGCCCTCATAGAGCCGCCCGAGGGCGAGGCTGCCGCGGCCGATCTGGGCGAGCACGTCGAGGAGCACCGGCGCCATCCCGGGCGCGTCGAGGTGCGATCCGCCGAGATCCTCGGGGAGCGGCGCGGCCAGCAGGCCGGCCTCGTGGCAATGCACGACATCCTCGGCCGGAAATCCGCCCTCGCGGTCGAGCTGCCCCGCCCGCTCGGCCGCGAGGCGCGAGACGGCCCGCGCGGCGGCCCCGATCCGGGTCGTGGTGGTGGCGATGGGATCCTGGATGATGAAGTTCATACCGGGCAAGATGGCCCACGCGCGGGCGATCGCCAGTCACCTAGGACAGGTTAGCCCCAGGAAACACGGTGGCCGGCCGCGAATCGTTCGGCGGCCAGTCCGGTTTCAATGCGCGGATGGCTGTCCGTCGCGATCTGGCCGGGCCGGGAAGAGATGC
>JAKONB010000229.1 GCA_022702195.1 Beijerinckiaceae bacterium
GATCTCGGTCGGGGCGCCGTTCTTCAACCTCACCTTCGTGCCGCTCGCGGTGCCGCTGCTCCTCGTCGTGCCGTTCGGCCAGACGCTCGCCTGGAAGCGCGGCGACGTCCACGCCGCCGCCCAGCGCCTGTTCGCGGCCCTGGGCCTCGCCTTGGCGATCGGGCTCGCGGTGCTGGCCTGGACTTGGGGCGGGCCGATGATGGCGCCCATCGGCATCGGCCTCGGCGCCTACCTCGTCATCGGCTCGGCCCTCGAGATCCTGTCGCGGGCGCGCGGCTATGGCGGCGGCCGGGCCAAAAGCCTCGCCACCGTCGCCCGCCGGGCCGCCGGCCTGCCGCGCTCGGCCTGGGGCACCGCCCTGGCCCATGCGGGTGTCGGGATCGTCGTGCTCGGCATCGCCGCGCAGGGCTGGGCGACGGAGGGACTCAAGACCCTCAAGGTCGGCGAGAGCCTCACCTCGGGTCCCTACGTCGCCCGGCTCGACCGGGTCGGGCCGCGGATGGGCGAGAACTACTCGGAGACCACCGCCTTCCTGACGATCCGCAACACCGGAGGCGATGCCGTCGGCACGGTGGAGACCGGCAAGCGCTTCTACCCGAGCCGCCGGATGACGGTGACCGAATCCGGCCTTCTGACCATCGGCGTCAGCCAGGTCTATGCCAGCCTTGGCGAGGTGGTGCCGGGCGGGGAGATCGGCCTGCGCCTCTATTACAAGCCCCTGGTCCTGCTGATCTGGCTCGGCGCGGTGGTGATGGCCCTGGGCGGCGCGGTCTCGCTCACCGACCGGCGCATGCGGGTCGGCGCCCCGGCGCGGGCCAAGGCGAAGGCGGTCGCCTCCGGCATGGCGGCGGCCGAATGAGCCGCGCCGCGCTCCCCCGCCTCGCCCTGGGGCTCCTCCTCGCCCTGGCGTCCACCGGCGCGGGGGCGGTCCAGCCCGACGAGGTGCTCAAGGATCCGGCCCTGGAGGGGCGCGCCCGCGACATCTCGGCCAACCTGCGCTGCCTCGTCTGCCAGAACCAGTCCATCGACGATTCCGACGCGCCGCTCGCCCGCGACCTGCGCCTGATCGTGCGTGAACGCCTGCGGGCCGGCGACGACGACGCGCAGGTCCAGGCCTACGTGGTGGGTCGCTACGGCGAATACGTGCTGCTGCGCCCGGTCTTCGCGCTCCACACCCTGTTGCTGTGGCTCACCCCCGTGGCGGCGCTCGGCCTCGGCCTGTTCGGCCTGTGGCGTCTCGCGCGTCGCCGTCCGGGCGCACCGCCCCAGGCGCTCAGCCCGGCCGAGGAAGCCGAGATCGCCGCCCTGACCCGACGGAAGTGACAGATCCGAGCCTCTTGGCGATCATCCGAGGCTCATTCGACCAACACTTTGCCGACAAAGACTTTGTCTTCGAAAGATGTGCCATCGTCTTCCCTTGCGGCCAGCGCATGGGTGGCGTTTTGATTAGCCACCTTTATTTAAACCTTCGGCAAGACGCCCCGGCAGATATCCGCCCGATCCCTTCCGGCGGACGACATCCATGCGCATCACGATTGGCCCCAGACTCGCGGCGGCGACGGGCTTCCTCGCTCACGGCGCCCGGCGCATCACGATCGGCACCAAGCTCGCGGCGGTGATGGGCTTCCTCGCCCTCGGCACCTGCGGGTTGACCGCCTTCAACGACCGGGTGATGGAGCGCCAGCAGAGTCAGGCCGCCGCGGTGGATGCGGTCTGGGAGCGGGCCCTGTCGTCGCAGACCCTCGCCCTGGCCATCGAGCGCACGGTGGTGGCCGCCAACGCGGTCTACACCGCCGACGACATCGCGGGCGCCAAGGACAAGTTCGAGGCCCTGAAGACGGCGCTCGCCCACGTCACCGAGGAGAAGCGCGCCTTCCTGGACCGGGTGGCCGGCCACGTCCCCGACGCGGCCCGTCTCAAGCTCGACCTGATGCTCAAGGAGTTCCTGGCCTACCAAGCCGACACGGCGGAACTCGGCCTGACCATCTCGCCCAAGGCCGCCCTGATCCAGGGCACCGACGAGGCCACGATGGCCAGCCGCCAGCGCATGCTGGCCGCCATCGCGCAGATCGGCCGGGATACGCTGGTCAACCTGTCGGCCGAGCGCGCCGAGGCCGCCGCCGAGATCCACCGCACCCGCATCCTGATGCTCGCGGCCGCCGGGGCCGTCCTGCTCTCCACCCTGGCCCTGGCCCTGTGGTTCATCCGCCGCGAGATCCGGCGCCCGTTGGCCGATCTCGGCCAGACGATCCGGCGCCTCGCGGATCTCGACCTGGCCGCGACCATTCCGCTCACCGGCCGCCGCGACGAGATCGGCGCGATGGCGCGGGCGATCGCGATCCTGCGCACAGCCCTGATCGACAAGGCCGAATCCGATGCCAAGGCCCTGGGCCTGGCCCATCGCGAGGCGGACAGGGCCGCCTATCTCGATGCGACCGCGCGTGCCTTCGAGGCGGATGCCCGCCGCATCGCCGACGAATTCGCCAGCGTGGCCGAGGCCACCACGGCGGCGGCCAGTGCCGTCGCGCAGGCCGTGGTCGTCACCCGCGAGCAGACCGCCCGCGTCTCCCAGGCCGCCCACGAGGCCGGCGGACAGATCCGGGACGTGGCGGCGGCCAGCACCGAGGCGAGCACCGCCCGCGAGGCCATCGACCGGCAGCAGCAGACCCGCCGGCACCTGTCCGAGCTGGCGCGAGGCGAGGTGACGACGACCCGCGCGACCGCCGAAGCCCTCGAGGGGGCCGGCACCCGGATCGGCGCGGTGATCGAGACCATCGCCAACGTGGCCGCCCAGACCAACCTGCTGGCGCTCAACGCCACCATCGAGGCGGCCCGGGCCGGCGAGGCCGGACGCGGCTTCGCGGTGGTGGCCGGCGAGGTGAAGGCCCTGGCGGGGGAGACCGCCCGGGCGACCGTGACGATCAAGGAGCAGGTCGATGCGATCCGCGACGCGGCCGGCGCGACGCTGCGGGCGATCGGCGCCATCACCGGCACGATGGGCGAGATGAGCGAGGCGGAGGCCGCCGTCGCGCAGGCGGTGGACGCCCAGCGGGAAGCGAGCCGGCGCATCGGCGAGAGCGTGGCCGACGCCGAGAGCCGCGCCGGGGCGGTGTCGGGCGGGATGGTCACCGTGGAGGAGGCCGCGGCCTCCTGCGCGGACGCGGCGGACGCCGTCCAGGCCATCGCCGCTCAGGTCGGTCAGGCGAGCCGGGTCCTCGATGCCCGGGTCGCCACCTTCCTGGCGGAGATCCGCGCGGCGTGAACGCCTCGCTTTCGCCCCACTGAGACGGGAGGAAGAAGGGACGAGACCGGGTCGCCGGACGATGGCGTTCGGACTTTCTTAACCATCAGGGGCGAGCGTTTCGCATGACCGCGCCGACCGCTTCATCGTCCCGATCGCGCCCCGTGGCGCTCCTGCTCGCCGGCCTCGGGGGCCTGTGGGCCGCCGCACCGGCCGAGGCGCATCCGCATGTTTGGGTGACCACCAAGGCCGAGATCGCCTACGGCGAGGGCGGGCGCGTCACCGGCATCCGCAACGTCTGGACCTTCGATGCCGCGTACTCGGCCTTCGTGACCCAGGGGCTCGACACCAACCACGACGGCAAGCTGACGCCGGACGAACTCGCCGGCCTCGCCACCGAGAACACCGCGAATCTGGCCGAGTTCTCCTATTTCACCAAGCTCAAGGTGGCCGGCAAGGAACAGCTCTTCGCCGATCCCACCGAGCCCCGCATGGCGATGGAGGGCGACAAGCTCACCTTGAGCTTCCTGCTGCCCCTGAAGGCGCCGGCCGCCCAGGGGCGCGGGGTCGCGGCGCTGGAGATCTACGACCCGAGCTATTTCGTCGCCTTCAGCCTGTCGGAGGAGGCCGACGTGGCCCGCCTCGCCGGCGCCCCCGCCGGCTGCGTCGCCACCGTGACCCGGCCCAAGGCCGAGCCCGGCAAGAGCGCGGACGGCAAGACGGCGGATGCGGCCAAGCCCGGCCTATCGGAGGCCTTCTTCGAGGCGCTCACCGCCGCCTCGAATTACGGCGTGCAATTCGCCAACCGGATCCTCGTCGCGTGTCCGTAGGCGCGGCCCTCGACGCCGCGCCGGCTCGGAACCTGCTTGGGCGACGGCTGGCGCTGGCCGCCGGCGCCACCGCGCTCGCCGCCCTCCTCCTCACCGGGCTGATGCTCGTCCTCGGGCCGGACGTAGCGGCCCCGCCGCCGCGCTCGCCCTTCGGCATCGGCTTTCGCGAGGCGGCCCCCCCGGCCACCGGCCTCGGCGGCTGGCTGCTGGCCCTCCAGGCCAGCTTCTCGCGCAGCCTCCAGGCGGCGCTGCGGACGATCAAGGAGGGCGGCGCCTGGGGGCCGATGCTGCTCCTCGGCTTCAGCTACGGGGTGTTCCACGCGGCCGGGCCGGGCCACGGCAAGGCGGTGATCGCCGGCTACATCGTCGCCGGGGAACGCGCCCTGGCGCGCGGCTTCTCCCTGAGCTTCGCCGCCGCCCTGCTCCAGGCCCTGGTGGCGGTGGCCATCGTCGGCATCGGCAGCCTGCTGCTCGACGCCACCGCCGCCGGCATGACCCGCGCCGGCACGGTGATCGAGACGGTGAGCTTCGCCCTGGTGGCCGCCCTCGGCCTCGCCGTGACCTGGCGCAAGGCCGGGCGGCTGGCGGCGCTGAGCCTCGGTGCCGACGGGGCCGGTTGCGCCCCCGGCTGCGGCCACGTCCACCTCACCGACGCCGCCGCCCTCGGCCGCCTCGATTCCTGGCGCGAGCGCGCCGGGGTGGTGCTGGCGGCGGGTGCGCGCCCCTGCGCGGGGGCGGTGCTGATCCTGGTCTTCTCGGCCTCGCAGGGCATGCTGGCCGCCGGCATCGCCGCGACCTTCGCCATGGCGCTGGGCACCGCGCTCACCACCGGCGGCCTGGCGAGCCTGGCGGTGTTTGCGAAGGCCCTCGCCCTGCGGCTGGCCGGCGGGCGCGGCCAGACCGGCGCCCGCCTCGTCGGCGGCCTCGAACTCCTGGCCGGGGCCTTCGTCCTCGTGCTCGGCCTCGCCATGCTCAGCGGCCTCGCCTTCGGGGGCGGCGGCTGACGCACGGGCGGTCCGGTCAGGCCGTCGCCAAGTCGAGTTCGACGGTGGCACAATTGTCCAGCCACGTCCCGGTGAGGTGGAAGAAGAAGGTGCCGTGGCCCACCACCGCGATGGTGCGCTCGGGCCGCGTCGCCAGCCAGGCGCGAAAATCGATCACCCGCTGATCGAACAGGGCGCGCGGTTCCACGTGAAGGCCGTCCGCATCGGGCTCGCCATCGGCGTGCCACCAGATCTCCGGCAGATGATCCACCGCCACGTCGGGGAATTCCGCGGCCAGCACCGAGGCGGCGCGGCCCATGTCGCAGCTGCTCTCCTGGCATTCCCGGTGCAGCACCTCCACCAGGATCGTCGGCTCGGCCGGGTGCCCACTGAAAATGCCCTGGGTGGTCTGGATCGCCCGGGTCAGCGGCGAGGTCACCACGAGGTCGAACGGGATGTCGTGCAGGGCGGCCCGCGCCGCCGCGACCTGGGCGAGCCCCCGCTCGGTCAGGCGGGCATCCACGTGGCCGGGATCGCGTCCGGTGAGGCGGTGGGCGGCGTTGAAGGTCGATTCGCCGTGGCGGATGCAGACGATGCGGGTCGGGGACATGCGATTCCGATTCTGTCGGGCCGGTCGGGGCGGCCCGGATGGGATGGCGCTCGGCGGCGCGGGCACAGAGGGGTCGGCCCGGAGATAGGCACCGGAGGGGGATGGGGAAAGGGCGGCCGGGATCGCAACGGAGCGTCAACCGCGATGCGCTTTGGTGGGCGGCCCGGATGCCAGAGACAGGCCGCGATGCTCCAGCCCACACCGCCCGCACCGGATGCGATCGCCTTCCCGGGGGACGAAGCCCTGCGGGCTACCTTCCTCGCCTGGCAGGACACGCTCGCCCGGGAGCGCCGCATGGCCGCCAACACGGTGGAGGCCTATGGCCGCGACCTGCGCCAGTTCCTCGCCCACCGTCAGGCCCGCCACGGCCTGCCCGACATTCCCGGCCTGATCGCCCTGAAGCCGCGCGACGTCCGCGCCTTCATGGCGGCGCGGCGCGCGGAGGAGATCGGCGGCCGCTCGCTGATGCGGGCCCTGGCCGGCATCCGCTCCTTCGCCCGCCACCTCGAGCGCGAGGGCCACGGGACGGTGGCGGCGCTCGGCGCCGTGCGCGCCCCCAAGGTGGAGCGCAGGCTGCCGCGCCCGCTCCCCATCGCCGCCGCAAGGGCGATGACCGGGACCGAGCTGCGGGCGGGCGAGAACCGAGAGCCCTGGGTGCTGGCCCGGGACGCGGCGGTGCTCGCCCTGCTCTACGGCTCGGGCCTGCGCATCTCCGAGGCGCTCGGCCTGACGCGCCGGGACGCGCCGGTGCCGGGCGTCGATGCGGTGACGGTGACCGGCAAGGGCGGCAAGATGCGGATGGTGCCGGTGCTGCCGGTGGTGGCCGAGGCGGTGGCCGCCTATCTGGCCGCCTGCCCGCACGCTCTGCCGCCGGAAGGACCGCTCTTCGTGGGCACGCGGGGCGGCCCGCTCTCGCCCCGGATCATCCAATACGCGGTGGCGACCCTGCGGGGCGCGCTCGGGCTGCCGGAGAGCGCGACCCCGCACGCCCTGCGCCACTCCTTCGCCACCCACCTGCTCGGCCGCCGGGGCGAGTTGCGGGCGATCCAGGAACTGCTCGGCCACGCCTCGCTCTCGACGACGCAGCTCTACACCAAGGTCGATTCCGCCCGGCTGATGGAGGCGTTCAACGCCGCCCATCCGCGCGCCGGGACGCAGGCGAGCCGTCGAGCTCGGGATAGCGCCGAAAGATCCCCTGCTGGTTGAACGGGAT
>JAKONB010000246.1 GCA_022702195.1 Beijerinckiaceae bacterium
CCACCACCAGGGTGAGGAAGCGGAACAGGGTGGTCTTGGCCTCGATGCCGGGCACGCAGGTCCAGAACAGGATCCCGATGCCGAGATGGATGCCCGACAGGTCCCGAAAATGACTGTCGGCCGACACGTCGAGGAGGCCGCCGGAGGCCAGACCGGTCAGGCCGAACACCACGCCGTAGAGGCCGGACAGAACCGGGACGAGGGCGAGCACGGCCACCACCCGCTGCAGCATCCGCCGCTCCCGCATCCCGTCCTCCGCCTCATGGTGCCCGAGCGCCAACCGGGCAAAAGCTCAAGCGTTCCGTGGTGGCGTCCGCAGGCTCCGGCGAACGCCAGCCGCCGGAGCGGTAGCGCATGTGCGCCGACCGGCAGATCGCGCGATCAGGCCTTCTGCTCCTTCAGACGCTTCACGCATTTGCTGAAATATTGCGGCCATTTCGGTCCCTTGGCGGCCTTGTCGGCCACCGAGAGCGCGCGCCACTCGGCGCCACAGGCCTTCTGACGCTGGCGCGCCGCACTCTGGCCGACGCTCGGCTCCTTGACCACATTCTGTGCGGCGGCCTCCGGCTCCTTAGCGAAGACGGGCCGGGCCGGGAGGAGGGGAATCGCCACGAGAGCCAGGAGACAGGCGACCGGAATGGAACGGAACGACATCACGACAATCCCCGAATATGGGACGCACGGCCTCAAGGGTGGCCGGCGCGCATCACAGCCGCAACCCTGGGGTCAGGCAAGCGGCATTCGCCGGGCCGCCCGAACGATCCACCGGTCACTCCGGCGATCGCGTTCCGCAACCTTCGCCTCGCGTTTCGGTTCGATCCGGCGCATGAAGCGAACCTGACCTTGGCCGGGATGATCCGCATGGCACACGCTCCGGGAAAACCCATCGACGTCCACACGTGGAGCACTCCCAACGGCTGGAAGATTCCCATCATGCTGGAGGAGTGTGGGCTGCCCTACCGCATCGTGCCGGTGAATATCGGTCGTGGGGACCAGATGGCGCCGGACTTCCTGGCGATCTCGCCCAACAACAAGATCCCGGCGATCGTCGATCCCGATGGGCCGGGCGGGGCGGCGATCACGATCTTCGAATCGGCCGCGATCCTGCAATATCTCGGGCGCAAGACCGGATGCCTCTATCCCGCCGACGAGCGGTCACGGGTGAAAGTCGACGAGTGGCTGATCTGGCAGGTAGCGGGCTTTGGGCCGATGCTGGGCCAGGCGCACCATTTCCGCATCTACGCCGAGGACAAGATTCCCTACGCCATCGATCGATTCACCACCGAGTCTGAGCGCCTCTACGGTGTGCTCGACCGGCAGCTGTCAGGCCGCGACTACGTGGCGGACGCTTACTCCATCGCGGACATCGCCATCGTGACCTGGGCCAAATATCACGGCAAGCAGGGCATCGATCTGGGCGGCCTGCCCAATGTCAAGGCGTGGCTCGACCGGGTGCTGGCGCGACCCGCGGTGCAGCGCGGCTTCGCGGCGATCTGATCCCATCCCCGCGCCGGATCGGCGCACCAGGCGCGGAGCAGCCCCCGAAACATACGGGGGCCACCCCTCCCCATTGCTATTCGCCGGCCGCTGCCTTCGGCGTAGCCTTGGCGGCCTTCTGGACGGGCTTGAGCACCGGTGCGGGCTCGGACGCGGCATTGGCGGCCTGCTGGTTCACGTCGGGCACGCGGGTCCAGGTCTGCGAGCCGCACAGGATCTTCAGAAGGCAGCCCGATACGGACAGCTCGGAGCCGCTCTCTCGCTCGAGGCTGACCTGATACATCTTGCCTTCATCGGCATTGTAGATCTCACCGGAAAACTTCGATTCCTCGGGCTTCAGGTTGTCGAGCAACGTGAGACCGAGCACCGGACGGGTCCGCTTCTTCGGATCCGGGTTCTTGATATCCGTGCGCGGCGTTCCGTCCTCGTTCGTCGCGGCTTTGACCCAGACGACCTTGCCGCAGATGTTGGCACCGGCCGGACCGCAACGGTCCATGCGGACCTTGGCCCGGCCGTCCCCGGTCAGCCAAGTCCCCGAGGGATCCTGCGTCGGAGCGGCCTGGGCAGCGGTAAGGCTGGATAGAAAGAGGGCGGCTGTCAGAGCGACGCGCATGTCCTGGTCTCCGTGGGGCTTGGGGCGGCGGATCGGGGTCGTTGTCGTCTGGCCACACCCAATCGCTGCAATCGGGCGATTTTCCGGCGGTGTTGCGCTCAAGCCATGACCAAGCCTTTTCGCCACTTGGGTTGAGGGCTGAGACCGCCCCCGCTATAAGCCCGGCGCCGAAGCGTGTTTCGGCGGCAAGCACCTCAGAACCGGACGGACCATGGCCACCGAGCGCACCTTCTCCATCCTCAAGCCCGACGCGACGAAGCGGAACCTGACCGGCGCGGTCAATGCCGTGATCGAGAAGGCGGGCCTGCGCATCGTCGGTCAGCGCCGCATCCAGATGAGCCGCGCCCAGGCGGAAAAGTTCTACGAGGTCCACAAGGAGCGTCCGTTCTTCGGCGAACTCGTCGACTTCATGATCTCCGGCCCGGTGGTCGTACAGGTGCTTGAGGGCGAGAACGCCATCGCGAAGTACCGTGAGGTCATGGGCGCGACCAACCCAGCCAATGCCGACGAGGGCACCATCCGCAAGACCTTCTCGGAATCGGTGGGCGAGAACACCGTCCACGGCTCGGACAGCGCCGAGAACGCCAAGATCGAGATCACCCAGTTCTTCCAGGATTCCGACATCGTCGGCTGACGTATCGCGCGCGCCGCTTCGGCGGCGCGCGACGGCATTTGCCCTCGGGTGTGGCTGCGGCGCCCTTGTGCGGGCGCG
>JAKONB010000264.1 GCA_022702195.1 Beijerinckiaceae bacterium
ACCGATCCGGGCGAGCGGCGCGGCGACATGCTCTACCGCCGGTTCGGGCGCACCGACGAGACGATCTCGGCCATCGGCATGGGTGGGTTCCATCTCGGCAAGAAGGCCCTCACCGACGCCGAGGCGACGCGGCTGATCCACGAGGGGATCGATCGCGGCATCACCTTCATGGACAATTGCTGGGACTACAACGAGGGCCGCTCGGAGCTGCGCATGGGCGCGGCCCTGGCCGAGGGCGGCTACCGCGACAAGGTCTTCCTGATGTCCAAGATGGACGGGCGGACCAAGCAGGAGGCGATGAAGCAGATCGACGCCTCGCTGCTGCGCCTGCGCACCGACCGGATCGACCTCGTCCAGCACCACGAGATCCTGCGCTTCGACGATCCCGACCGGGTCTTCGCCGAGGGCGGCGCGATGGAGGCCTTCGTCGAGGCGAAGAAAGCCGGCAAGCTGCGCTACATCGGCTTCACCGGGCACAAGGACCCGCGCATCCACCTGCAGATGCTGGAAGTGGCCGCCGAGCGCGGCTTCCACTTCGATTCGGTGCAGATGCCGCTCAACGTGATGGACGCGCATTTCCGCAGCTTCGGGCACCTCGTGCTACCCTACCTCGTGCAGAACGGCATCGCGCCACTGGCCATGAAGACCTTCGGCGACGGTGTGATCCTGAAAAGCGACGCGCCGATCCAGCCGCTCGAATACCTGCACTTCTCGCTCAACTTGCCGGTCTCGGTGGTGATCACCGGCATCCAGAACCAGCGCGACCTCGACCAGGCCTTCGAGGCCACGAAGACCTTCAAGCCCATGGACAAGGCCAAGGTCGCCGAACTGCTCCAGCGCAGCCGGCCCTACGCACTTGAGGGAAAGTACGAGCTGTTCAAGACCAGCGCCACCTTCGACGGCACCGCCAAGAACGCCGCCTGGCTCGGCGACGACGTGGAGAGCGTGCAGAAGCTGGCGCCGACCATGGAGTGAAGGCGGTTTCGCCCGATCGCTTCGGGATCGACCGCGGCGGCGGCGGCGGCGGCCTCCGGCTGTCGGGCTACCGGGAAAGGGGAGTGAGACGCGCATGTCCTCGAAACGGTGAGATCGACGACCTCGCTGGCCGAGTTGGGAAAGCGGACCGGCACCGGGCCGCTGACGTCAGAGGCTGAGGCCGCCACCTGGAAACGGGACGAGCAACGTCGTCGCGGACGGGCCTGTCATCGGTCCGCGACGGGACTGTGCTAGCAGCGGGTCCCGGAGCATCGCTGACCGCTCCGGGATCGCAGGAATACGGGCCGGCCTTGAGCGAACGCATCCGCTACGCGCTGTACTTCACGCCGCCGCCCGGATCGGCCCTGGCCGGGTTCGGTGATGCGGTCCTGGGCGACGGTCGCCTGTTCGAATCGGAGGCCCGGAACGCCGCGCTCGCCGCCGTCACGGCGGAGCCGCGGCTCTACGGTTTTCACGCCACTCTGAAGGCGCCGATGCGTCTCACCGAGGGCGCCACCGAGGCCGATCTGCTGAGGGCCACCGACACGTTGGTGGCGCATCGCGGGCCGGTCCCCATTGGGCGCCTGCGCGTCACGGCGATCGGCGGGTTCATCGCCCTCGTCCCGGACGCCCCCGCCCCGTCCCTCGACCTGTTCGCGGCCGAATGCGTCGCCAGCCTCGATCCCCTGCGCGCGCCCCTGAGCGGGGCCGAACGGGCCAAGCGCCGTCCCGAAACGCTCCCGGCGCGCGAGCGGGCTCTGCTCGACCGCTGGGGTTATCCTCACGTGTTCGAGACTTTCCGCTTCCACATGACCCTCACCGGCCGCCTCGCGCCGGACGCGCAGGCGGACTGGCTCGCCGACCTGACCCGGGCCTACGATTCGACGCCCACCCTCACGCTCGATGCGGTGACGCTCCTGCGCCAGGACGGCGCCGCGCCGTTCCGGATCGTCCGCCGCATCCCCCTCCAGCCCTGAGACCAGCGCCATGGCCGCCGACCGCCTCGGACTCGAACCGGTGGTCGATGCCACCGCCCACGTGACGGAGTGCCGGCTCGGCCGCTACACCGAGGTGGGCGCGCGCACGCATCTCACCGAAACGCGGCTCGACGATTACTCCTACATCGTCGAGGACGGACAGGTGATCTACACGCAGATCGGCAAGTTCTGCTCCATCGCCTCGCAGGTCCGGATCAATCCCGGCAACCATCCGATGGAGCGGGCCTCGCAGGCGCATTTCACCTACCGCGCCCGCTCGTACTGGCCCGAGGAGACGAACGAGGCGGCGTTCTTCGACCGGCGCCGCGCCCTGCCGGTCCAGATCGGGCACGATGTCTGGATCGGCCACGGTGCCATCGTGCTGGCCGGCCGCACCATCGGCACCGGTGCGGTGGTGGGGGCCGGCGCGATCGTCACCCGCGACGTGGCGCCCTACACCATCGTGGTCGGCAACCCCGCGCGGGTGGTGCGCCGCCGCTTCCCCGAGCCGATCGCCGAGCGCTTGCAGACCCTGGCCTGGTGGGACTGGGACCACGAGCGCCTGCGCCGCGCCCTTCCGGACTTTCGGAGCCTCGCGATCGAGGCCTTTTTGGAGCGCCACGGGGGGTGATCCGAACTCCGGTTGATCTGTTCGGATGATCGCGACCACGCAACCCCATCGCGCGCGGGTTCCCTCCCTTTCAGGAGAGGGAGTCTGTCGTGATCATGCCACCCGAAGTGATTCGGCGGAAGCCGTATGACGGCCCATCCGGGTCGGCTTTCGCTGACACGCCGGGTAGAAATATGTCTCTGCGTCTGCAATTGGCGAAGAAATCGTTTCCTAAAGAAAGTATTCATTCAGCGTGCGGGTGTCATCCAAACGTCGTCGCACGGGCGTCTACAGGGCGAAGCGCTCATGCGGACGGTCTTATGCTGGTCATCGACACTCTCTCGCGCTGTTACGGCAATCGCCGGGCGGTGGACGGCGTCTCGCTCGAGATCCCGCGCGGCGCCTTCGTCGGGGTGATCGGCCGTTCGGGTGCCGGCAAGTCGACCCTGCTGCGGATGATCAACCGCCTCGCCGAACCCACCGGCGGCCGCATCCTGTTCGAGGGGCACGACGTCACCGCGCTGAAGGGGCGCGAACTGCGCCGGTGGCGGACGCGCTGCGCCATGGTGTTCCAGCAATTCCACCTCGTTCCCCGGCTCGACGTGCTGAGCAACGTGCTGATGGGCCGGCTGGCCGAGGTGCCGGTTCACCGCTCGCTGTTCAAGCTGTGGTCCGAGCGGGAGCGGGCGCTGGCTCTGACGGCTTTGGAGAATTTCGGCATGGGGAATTTCGCCGGCCACCGGGCCGATCAGCTCTCGGGCGGCCAGCAGCAGCGCGTCGCCATCGCCCGCGCGATGATGCAGGACCCGGACATCATCCTGGCCGATGAGCCGGTGGCCTCCCTCGACCCGCGCAACACCAGCATCGTGATGGACGCGCTGGCGGAGGCCAAAAACCGCCACGGCATCACCGTGCTGTGCAACCTTCATTCCCTCGATCTCGCTCGCACCTATTGCGACCGACTCGTCGGCCTCGCGGACGGGCGCTTAGTATTCGACGGGACGCCCGCCGATCTCACCGACGACGTCGCCCGCCGGCTCTACGGCCTGGAAGCCGGCGAGGTGCTGGACCGCCGGCCGGCCGACTATCCGCGCGCCCTCGTGGCCTGACCGGCCGCCCCCCTTCACCCTTCGCCCATTCGAGAGACGACCATGCTGAACCGTCGCACCCTCGCCGGAGCCTTCGCGGCCTTCTGTCTCCTCGGCCTGCCCGCCTCGGCGCAGGATTGGAAGCAGACCTACCCGGAGTTGACCCTCGCGGTGATCCCGGCCGAGAACGCCTCGGGCACCGCCGACCGCTACGCCCCGCTCACCGCCTATCTCACCAAGACCATCGGCGTGCCGGTGACGCTGCGGGTCGCCAACGATTACGCGGCGGTGATCGAGGGCCAGCGCGCCGGCAACATCCAGCTCGCCTTCTACGGCCCCGCCTCCTTCGCCCGCGCGGTGATGACCGGCGTCAAGGCCGAGCCGATCGTCAACCAGAAGCACGACAACGGCGCGTCGGGCTATTATTCTGTGATCTACGTGCGCGCCGACAGCCCGTACAAGACGATCGCGGATCTCAAGGGCAAGAACCTCGCTCTGGTCGATCCCAACTCCACCTCCGGCAACCAGGCCCCGCGCTTCTTCCTGCACAAGGCCGGCCATCCGGTGGACGCCTTCTTCGGCAAGACCGTCTATGCCGGCAGCCACGAGAACGCCGTCCTCGCGCTGGTGCAGGGCACGGTGGACGCCGCCGCCAACCTCTACAATTCCGACACCGACACCATGGTCACCCGCATGGCCGCCAAGGGCATGCTGAAGAGGCCCGACGGCTCGCAGATGTCCCAGGGCGACTTCCGGGTGGTGTTCAAGTCGGACTTCCTGCCCGAAGGCCCCTTCGCCATGCTGGAGAGCCTGCCGGCCGACCTGAAGCGGACGATCCGCGACGCCTTCCTCGGCCTCCAGGCCGCCGACAAGGCGGCGTTCGACCGCCTGTCGGACGGCAAGGATCTGGGCTTCACGGCGGTGACGCTGAAGGATTACCAGCCGATCATCGAGATGTTGAAGTTCAACGACGACCAGCGGCGCAAGTCGTAACCGGCCTGGTGCGGGACGCGCGCCCGATCCCGATCCCATGACCAAGCGGATCACCCCCCTCGCCCCCGATCGGGTCCATGCCCTGTCGGGGGCCTATGCCGGGGCCATCGCCACCACGCGGCGGCGCAACGGGGTCACCCTGGCGGTGATCCTCGGGCTGATCGTCCTGTCCGCGTGGGTCGCCGAGGTGCGGCCGCTGGTCTTTGCTCGGAACATCGGCAGGTTCACCGCCTATATCGGCCAGATCCTCCCCCACCTCACCTTCGCCAACTTTGGCGGCGACGTGGCGGACTGGTACTGGGGCCTGCCGAAATGGCTCGGTCTCCTCGGCGAGACGATCCTGATGGCCTATCTCGGCACCCTGCTGGGGGCCGCGGCGGCCTTCGCCCTGTGTTTCGCCGCCGCCGCCAACATCGCCCGCACGCGGACCGGATGCTTCGTCGCCAAGCGCGTCTTCGAGTTCTGTCGCACCGTGCCGGAGATCGTGTTCGCCCTGCTCTTCGTCATCGCCTTCGGGCTGGGGCCGATGGTCGGAGTGCTGGCGCTCGCCATCCACACCACAGGGGCGCTGGGCAAGCTCTTCGCCGAGGTGATCGAGAACATCGACATGAAGCCGGTGGAGAGCCTCACCGCCGCCGGGGCGAACCGCGTCGAGACCATTCGCTTCGCGGTGCTGCCGCAGGTGCTGTCGAACTTCGCCTCGTACGGATTGCTGCGCTTCGAGATCAACGTGCGCGGCGCCGGCGTGATGGGTTTCGTCGGCGCCGGCGGCATCGGTCAGGAATTCCTCGTGGCGATTCGCAACTTCTACGACACGGACGTGAGCGCCATCCTGGTGCTGATCATCCTGACGGTGATGGGCATCGATCTGGCCACCGAGCGGCTGCGCCATCACCTGCTGGGGCTGACCCGATGAGCCGGATCGCGGTGCCCGATCCGGCGGCGATCGCCGCCCTGCGGCAGCGCCACCCGGAGGTCTTTCGCCGGTCGTGGCGCGGCCGCGTCGTCACGCTGGCCCTTCTGGCCGCCCTGGTCGGCTTCGCCGCCTTCGCGATGGTCCGGCTCGAATTCTCCGCCACCCGGATCCTTGCGGGCCTCGGGCGGCTCGGCGAGTTCGCGATCCTCATGCTGCCCCCCGATTCCGGCGATCGGGCCGGCGCCTTCCTGCTGGCGCTGGGGGAGACGCTGGCCATCGCGTTCCTCGGCACGCTGGCGGCCGCCCTCATGGCCTTCCCGGTGGCGTTCCTCGCCGCCCGCAACGTCGTGCCGAACCCCTTCGTCCATTTCACCGTCCGGCGCGGCCTCGACGTGATCCGCTCGGTGGACGTGCTGATCTGGGCGCTGATCTGGATCAACGTGGTTGGGCTCGGTCCCTTCGCGGGGGCGCTCGCCATCGCCTGCGCGGATTTCGGGGCGCTCGGCAAGCTGTTCTCGGAGGCGATGGAGACCGTCGACCGCAAGGCCGGCGAAGGCGTCTCGGCCTCCGGCGGCACGGTCCTGCACCGCATCCGCTTCGGCGTGGTCCCGGCGGTGCTGCCGGTTCTGGGCAGCCAGGTGCTCTACTTCTTCGAGTCGAACACCCGCTCGGCCACCATCATCGGCATCGTCGGCGCCGGCGGCGTCGGCCAGTACCTCACCGAGCTGATCCGCGTGCTCGAACTGCAGCAGGTCTCGTTCCTCATCCTGCTGATCCTCGTGACCGTAACCGCCATCGACCTCGTGTCGAGCCGCCTGCGCCGGGCGCTGATTGGCGGGCAGGCGCGGTAGAACCCGACCCGTCGCGGTGCCATGAGAGCGCCGCCGCGCATGGCGGCGCGACGCCCTCACCCCAATCGCGCGACGTCGATCTCCTCCCCCCAACGGAATTCCGTCGGGCGAGGCGTGCCGTCGGAGGCCGACTCACGCCCCGACACGGCATCGCACCCCGGCGGGCCTGATTACCGCCGCGATGGAGTCGATCTCCGCAACATGTCCGCACGCATAAAATCGTCTCTCGATCATCCTGTGTTTGATAGATAGTGTTTATTTCGGACATGTGCTTGTATTACTTCAACACATCCAACTAGCATGACGGACGATCGGATCGTTCCTTTGCGTGGATAACCCGCCGGGCTGGCCCATCGCGTTCGGGGTATTTGGGGGACAAGACATGCGGACGATGGTGTTTCGGGCTGTCCTGGTGGCCGGCGCGCTGGTGCCGGCCGGCGCACGGGCCACGGACGGCTATTTCGTGAACGGCGTCGGCGCGAAGGCCAAGGGCCAGGCGGGGGCCGCCATCGCCGATCCGCAGGACGCCCTGACGATCGCGACCAACCCCGCCGCCGCCACCGCCCTGGGGCACCGCATCGATGTCGGCGCGGAGATCTTCATCCCGGATCGCTCGGCCCGGATCACCGGCAGCGGGGCGGGTCTGAACGGCAGTTACAGCGGCAACGGCGTCGGCCCGTTCGTCATGCCCGAATTCGGCTATGTCCGGCCGTGGTCCGAAACGCTCTCCCTCGGCATCGCCGTTTACGGCAACGGCGGCATGAACACGGTCTACAAGCGCAACCCCTTCGGCGGCTTCGGCGCCCGGGGCAGTGCGGGGGTGGATCTCAAGCAGATGTTCGTCGCCCCGACCCTCGCGGCGAAAATCGCCCCCGGCCAGAGCATCGGCATCTCGCCGATCGGGGTGCTTCAGAGCTTCAAGGGGCAGGGTCTCCAGCCCTTCGCGAGCGCGTCCGAGGACCCGCGGCATTTCACCAACCGGGGCACCGACTGGGCGACCGGCGTGGGCGTGCGCGTCGGTTACCTCGGGCATTTCGGCCCGTTGAACCTGGGCGCCTTCTACCAGTCGGAGGTCGCGGCCGACCGCTTCGAGAAATATGCCGGGCTGTTCGCCGAGCAGGGCGGGTTCGACGCGCCGGCCTCGTGGGGCTTCGGCGCCGCCGTGAAGGCGAGCGACGCGTTGACGATCGCCGCCGATTTCAAGCGCATCGCGTATTCCAGCATCCGCACCATCGGGACGCCGCTCTCGGCCCTGTTCGCCGGCAAGCCCTTCGGCGCCGGTGACGGCCCCGGCTTCGGGTGGCGCGACGTCTCTGTCTACAAGGTCGGTCTGCGCTACGCGGTGAATCCCAACCTGACCCTGCGCACCGGCTACGGCTATTCGCAGAACCCCGTCCGGTCCTCGGAAACGCTGCTCAACATCGTCGCGCCCGCCGTCGTCACCCACCACATCACCGCCGGTGCGACCTGGACCAGCCAATCGGGCATTGAGGTGACCGGCTACATCCTCCATGCGCCCAAGAACACGGTGAAGGGCCGGGCTTCGATCCCGGCGAATTTCGGCGGCGGTGAGGCCGACATCTCCCTGGCCGAGACCGCGATCGGGCTCTCGGTCGGCTGGAAGATCTGACGCCAGCGCGGCCGGATAAACCACCCCTGCTTCCAACGGCGAGTCCGCCGATGCCGGACCCTGCTGGCTTCGGCCGAAGGCGTGCTCGGCCTATTCCACCACCAGCTCCACCCGGTCGGCGGCGAACAGGCTGCGGGTCGCCTGGATGCGCCGGCCCTCCGGATCGACGTTGACGCTGGTGAGCACGATCACCGCGCGGCCGGGGGCGATGTCGAGGCGGGCGGCCTCCTCGGCGGAGGCGGTGCGGGCGCCGATCCGCGTGGAGAACCGGGTGTAATCGGCCACGCCGAACTGCGCGTAGGCGCGGGTGATCGAGCCGCAGGCGGCGTAGGCCGCGTCGAATCCGGCGAATCGCGGCAGCGGCAGGCAGGTCCGGGCGGTGGAGATCGGCGCACCGTCGGCCCGGTGCCGGGTGGTCAGTTCGAGGATCGGATCGCCGGGCGCGACGCCGAGCGCCTCGGCGGTCTCCGCATCGGCCGGCACCGTCGCCGACGCGACGAGATCGCCCCAGGCCTCCCGCCCCGCCCGCGAGACGATCTCGGAGAATCGGGTGCGCGGCCCGATCGGATACGGGATCGGCCCCTGCTCCACGAAGGTGCCGCGCCCTTGGGTGGTGCGGACCAGCCCCCCTTCGGCGAGCGTCGCCAAAGCCCGCCGAACGGTGTGCCGGTTGACGCCGAACCGGGCCGAGAGGGCGGCCTCCGTCGGCATCTGCGCACCGGCGGGAAATTCGCCGGTTCGGATCGCCTCCGCCAGGGCATCGGCGATCTGGCGCCACGCGGCCAAGCCACCACCCCGTTCGAGACTCGTCACGCGCGTGTCGCTGGTCTCCGCCATGGGTTCGTCGAAAATCCTTGCGGTTCGCTATTCACTTGTCTATACAATTAGACAACGCCGGAGCCGAACCCGATGTCGACGATCAACCAAACACCACATGCTCCCGAGACTCCAGAGGCGGGCACCCGGCAGGCCGCCATGGCCCTGGCCGGGCAGGCCAACGCCGACGATCTGCGCGCGGTTCTGGCGCGCATCGGGATCGACGCGGCGGCGGAGGATCTGCGCAGGCCCGAGACCGGGCTGGTGATGGTCCGGGGGCGGATCGGCGGCGACGGCCGCGCCTTCAACGTCGGCGAGGCCACCATCACCCGGGCCGCCGTAAGGCTGCCGAGCGGCGAGACCGGCTTCGCCTACCATCTCGGCCGTGACCGCACGAAAGCGCGCCTCGCCGCGATCCTCGACGCCCATTGGCAGCGGGCGGCGGCCCGGCCGGCCATCGAGGACGCCCTCGCCGCCCTGGCGGAGCGGCGGGCCGCCGAGGCGGTTCTTGCCGCCCGGCAGGTCGCCGCCACCCGCGTGACCTTCTTCACCCTGGCGCGCGGAGAGGATTGATGGCCCTCGCACACGGCTTCACCGATCCGGTCCATGACGGTCAGGCACTCTTTCGCGCGGTGATGGACGCGCTGAGCCGCCCCGGCCGGGTGCGCGCCCTGGCGACCCACCTGTCGCCGCCCGCCCCGCTGACCCCCGAACTCGCCGCCATCGCCCTGACCCTCGTGGATGCCGAGACCCCGGTCTGGCTCGACGCGCCGCTGCGGGCCGAGCCCGAGGTCGCCGCCTTCCTGCGCTTCCACAGTGCCGCGCCCCTCACCGAGGCACCGGACCGG
>JAKONB010000283.1 GCA_022702195.1 Beijerinckiaceae bacterium
CCGCCTCGATCTGGCGCCCGCCCTCGATCACGTCCGCCACCACGTTGGAGCGGTGCAGCCGCACCAGCACGTCCTTGCCGTCGCCGATGCGCCCGTGCACGAAGGCGAATTGCTGCACGGTCTCGAAGGGCGTGGTGTAGGCATAGCCCGTCATCTCGCCGAACTCGGTCTTCACCGGGAAGGTGCCGACCCGCTCCACCAGGGTCTCGCGAGCCTGACGGTAGGCGATGAGATCGGCCACCGAGACGCGCTGGAGATTGTGCTGTTCGGCAAAGGCCGTGATCTGCGGCCCCTTCATCACCGTGCCGTCGTCGTTGGCGAGTTCGCAGATCACGCCCACCGGGGGCAGGCCCGCGAGCTTGCACAGGTCCACCGCCGCCTCGGTGTGGCCGGAGCGCATGAGCACGCCGCCGTCCTTGGCGATGAGCGGGAAGACGTGGCCCGGGCGGACGAAATCGTCCTCGCCCATGTTCCCGTTGGCGAGCGCCCGCACCGTGTTGCAGCGCTGCTCGGCGGAGATGCCGGTGGTGAGGCCGTGCTTGACGTCGACCGTCACCGTGAAGGCGGTGCCCAGGGGCGCATCGTTCGAGGCCACCATCGGGTCGAGGCGCAGGCGGCGCGCCTCGGCGCGGGTCAGGGGCGCGCAGACGATGCCGCAGGTGTTGCGGATGATGAAGGCCATCTTCTCCGGCGTGCAGAGCGAGGCGGCGACGACGAGGTCGCCCTCGTTCTCACGGTCGTCGTCGTCGGTGACGACGACGATCTCGCCGCGGGCATAGGCCTCGATGGCCTGCGTGATGTGGGTATGGGGCACGGGCTGTCTCTTGGCGTTTCGCGGACACTTGGCGTTTCGCGGATATTTGGCGTTCGCGGATCGGGCGGCGGAGGGCGCGGTCGGGTTCAGTCCCGCGCGCCGACCTGTCCCCGATGGCGCAGATAGTGATCGGCGAGGACGCACGCCATCATGGCCTCCGCCACCGGCACGGCGCGGATGCCGACGCAGGGATCGTGGCGCCCCTTGGTGACGAGGTCGACGTCGCGATTGTCCCGCGTCACGCTCATGCGCGGGGTGAGGATCGACGAGGTCGGCTTCACGGCAAAGCGGCAGACGATCGGCTGGCCGGTGGAGATGCCGCCGAGGACGCCCCCGGCATGGTTGGCGAGGAAGGTCGGGGCGCCGCCGTTGCCCGAGCGCATCTCGTCGGCGTTCTCCTCGCCCCGGAGCGCGGCGGAGGCGAAGCCGTCGCCGATCTCGACGCCCTTGACGGCATTGATCGACATCATCGCGGCGGCGAGGTCCGCGTCGAGCTTGCCGTAGATCGGTGCGCCGAGTCCGGGGGGGACGCCCTCGGCCACCACCTCGATCACGGCGCCCACCGAGGAGCCGTCCTTGCGGATGCCGTCGAGATACTCCTCGTAGAATGTCGCGGTCTCGGCATCGGGGCAGAAGAACGGGTTGGCCTCCACCGCCGCCCAGTCCCAGCGCGACCGGTCGATGGCGTGCGGCCCCATCTGGACCAGGGCGGCGCGGATCGTCACGCCCTCGGGCAGCACCCGGCGGGCGATGGCGCCGGCCGCGACCCGCGCGGCGGTCTCGCGCGCCGAGGAGCGTCCGCCGCCGCGATAATCGCGGATGCCGTACTTGGCGTCGTAGGCGTAATCGGCGTGACCCGGACGGTAGCTGTCGCGGATCTCGGAATAATCTTTCGAGCGCTGGTCGGTGTTCTCGATCTCGAGGGCGATCGGCGTGCCGGTGGTGAGCTGGCGCCCGCCGGTGCGGTCGTCGGCGAAGACGCCCGAGAGGATGCGGACCTGATCGGGCTCGCGCCGCTGGGTGGTGAAGCGCGACTGGCCGGGCTTGCGCCGGTCGAGCTCCGCCTGGATGTCGGCGGCCGCGATGGGGATGCCGGGCGGGCAGCCGTCGACCACGCAGCCGAGGGCGACCCCGTGGCTCTCGCCGAAGGTGGTGACGCGAAACAGGTGACCGAAGGTGTTGTGCGACATGGCGACCCCGCTCTAGCGCGGGATCGGTGAAGTCACAAATGCCGTCGGCGCGCGGCGGGGGCGATCAGGCCGGAACCTCGGAAACGGAGGCCGGCTCGCGCTCCGGCACCCCATTCCGTTCGTGCCGGAAGCGCGACAGCGCCCGATAGGTCTTGAGCCGCGCCCGCATCAGCGAGCCGAGCGGCCGGTGCGCCGCGAGGCTGTGGGCGGGGCGGAAGGACAGCACGTCGTCGGCGTAGGCGAGGCGCGCCGCGCCGTCCGCCGCCTGCGCCGGCAGGGTCAGACGGGCCACCGTGCGGTAGGGGCTGGCAAGCTGCGACCATTCCGTCGAGGCATCCTCCACCGGCATCGCGTCGAGGTCGGTGCAGAGCTGGACGCGGATCTCGAACGTGGCCCCCTCCCCGCGGAAAAAGGCCGCCGTCGCGTGGCGGAACACGTCCGGGTCGGCGCCGGTGTCGAGGACTTGGCCGGAGAGGGCGTCCTGGGCCGGGCTCGTCGGGAAGGCCGCGACCTTGGCGACGTAATCGCCGTAGCGCAGGGCCGCCTGGCTGAAATACGCCTCGGCCACGGGATGACGCGGCGTGTGGCCGAAGAAGTCGAGGATCGGCGTGTCCTTGCCGGTGAAGGTCTTCACCAGAGTGTTGGCCCCCCGCGCCAGCTGCGAGATCGCCACCTTCACGTCCTCGGGGGCCTTGGTGCCGCGTTCGAGCTGCTTCATGCTGCCGAGGAAGCCGGCGGCGTCCGGGTTCGGAAAGACCGGACCGGTGGCGAGGACGAAATCCTGCGTCGCGGCCTCGTGGCCGGGCAGCGTCTCGCCCGCCACGCCAAACACCTTGATCGCCATGCCGCGATGGGTGGAGACGGAATCCTTCAGACGCTCGCCCGGCCCCTGCGCGAAGCGCACCACCACCGGATGTGTGCCGGGCGTGGCGAACAGGCCCTGCGCCAGTTCGGCGGGCAGGTCGGCCAGGATCTCCATCTCGCCCGTCACCACGCCGCTGACCTTGGCGTGGGAGGCCCGCACCGCGTGGCCGTAGCGCTTGGACGTCGTCTCGCTCTCGCGGGTCATCGACGCGATGATCTGGTCGATCACCGCATCCTCGTCGGGTTTCGGGGTCTCGATGCCGTCGTGATAGCGCAGGAACGTCGCGGCCATGGGCTCACCAATCGGGAGGAATTCCAGGTGGGAACGCGTGGGAGCCGGCCGGTTTCCGCTCCTCAGCGCCGCTCATCCGCCGGCCGCGCCAGCACGCCCCCGGTCATCGCCTCACGCACCCCGGTGGTTGACGGGAACGTGATCGGCAGACCCTTGAGCGAGCGCACCGCCAGATGCGCGAAGGCCTGGGCCTCGAGATAGGCCGAGGACCAGCCGATGGCGTCCGCCGTCGTGATCTCGGCGCGGAGGTGATAATTGAGCAGCCGCACCAATTCGCCGTTGCGGGCACCGCCGCCGGCCACGATCCAGCGGGTTGGGATCTCGGGGGCGTGATCGAGGGCGCGGGCCACCGCGCGGGCGGTGAAGGCGGTGAGCGTCGCCGCGCCGTCC
>JAKONB010000289.1 GCA_022702195.1 Beijerinckiaceae bacterium
GGACGGCGCCCGATGCACGCGCATTGGCTCGGCCTCACCGAGACCGACGCGATGCTGCATGCCGGCACCATGAACTGGACCTACACGCTGGGCGTCGGCATCACCGATCCCTGGGCCTGCGGCGCCACCACGGTGCTGTATGACGGGCCGCGCGACCCCGCGCTCTGGCCCGCCCTGATCGCCGAGCACCGGGCCACTCTGTTCGCCGCCGTGCCGAGCCTCTACCGCCAGATCCTCAAATACGCCGATCTGGCCGCCCACGACCTCGCCACCCTCCGCCACGGGGTCACCGCCGGCGAGGCCCTGTCCCCCGACCTGCTCGACGCCTGGACCCGCGCCACCGGCAAGCCGCTCTACGAGGCGCTCGGCATGAGCGAGATCTCCACCTACGTGTCGAGCGGCCCCACCATCCCGGTCCGCCCCGGCTCGCCCGGACGGCCACAGCCCGGACGGCGCGTGGCGATCCTGCCGGTGGAGGGCGCCCCGGAACCGCTGCCGGCCGGCGAGACCGGCCTGCTGGCGATCCACCGCTCCGAACCCGGGCTGATGCTCGGCTACTGGAACCGCCCCGAGGAGGAGGCGGCCGTGCTGCGCGGGGACTGGTTCACCGGCGGCGATCTCGCCAGCCTGGATGCCGACGGCTACCTCTGGTTCCACGGCCGCAACGACGACCTGATGAACGCCCTCGGCTACCGGGTCTCCCCCAACGAGGTCGAGGCCGTGATCGCCGGCCATCCGGACGTCGCCGAGGTGGGCGTGGCCGAGCTCCGCGTGCGCGACGACCTCGCGGTGATCGCCGCCTTCGTCGTGCCGCGGGCCGGCGCGACCCCGGAGGCGGAAGCCCTCATCGCCTGGTGCCGGGAGCGGCTGGCCGCCTACAAGTGCCCGCGCGAGATCCGCTTCCTCGCGGCGCTGCCCCGCACGCCCAACGGCAAGGTCCAGCGCAAGCGCCTGGGCCGGGAATGAGGGGTGGGGCCAAGAGCGGGTGGGGCCAAGAGCGGGCGGGGCCAAGAGCGGGCGGGGCCAAGAGCGGGCCAGGACCAAGAGGTTGTGGCCGCCGCCGCCGGCCGATAGAGCGGGGGCCTCCCCGCCCGGCCCCGGCTCCATGACCCCGCTCCCCCTCTCCGTCTTCATCATCGCCCAGAACGAGGCCGACCGGATCGGCGCGACGATCCGGGCCGTGCGCGACCTGACGGACGACCTCGTGGTGGTCGATTCCGGCTCCACCGACGGGACCCAGGCCCTAGCCGCCTCCCTCGGCGCCCGGGTCGTCTCCAATGCGTGGTCGGGCTACGGGCCGCAGAAGCGCTTCGCCGAGGCGCAGTGCCGCCACCTCTGGCTCCTCAACGTCGATGCCGACGAGGTGGTGCCGGCGGATCTGAGCGAGCGCATCCGCGCCCTGTTCGCGGCCGGCGAGCCGCCGCGCGCGGCCTACCGCATCGGCATCGCCGAGATCTTCCCCGGCGAGGCCCGGCCGCATCCCTGGGCCTACACGCTCACCCCGGTGCGTCTCTACCGCAAGGATCGCGGCCGCTATTCCCCCTCCCCGGTCCACGACCGGGTCGATCTCGCGCCCGGGCGTCACGCCCGGGCGCCTCCGGGGCGTGATCCACCATTTCTCGGTGCGCTCGCTCGGCGACCAGCTCGACAAGCTCAACCGTTATTCCGACCAGCAGGCGGACGATCTCGCGGCGCGCGGCGTCGCGATCCCGACCTGGCGCCTGTTCGTGGAGCTGCCCGGCAACTTCCTCAAGGCCTATCTCGGCCGCCGCCATTTCGTGCGCGGCACCTACGGCTTTCTCACCGCGATGAACTACGCGATCTCCCGCCACCTGCGCGTGGCGAAACATTATGAGCGGCGCCGCATCGAATCCGCCTCCAAACCCGAAACGCGGCTTGACCCCCCGGACGCGACCTTCTAGATCCACCGCCTACGGAGACGTGGCCGAGCGGCTGAAGGCACTCGTTTGCTAAATGAGCATACCCCGAAAGGGGTATCGAGGGTTCGAATCCCTCCGTCTCCGCCACTCAGCTGTCAGTGTCCTCCAGACAGCAATACAATCAGCGACTGAGCGGATCGATCGGCGTGGCGTGTCGCGCGGGATGCTGCGAGGCTGATGTGTCGGCTGCCGTTACCCCACCCCGCCATCATTGAAACGCGCAGGGAGATGGCGCTTCGTCAGATGCGCCTACGCCCCCCCTTTGTCGGCAGAAACGCCTTGCTCGTATGGAGGCGGCCGCTGTCGCGGTGGCACAAAAGCCCGGAAGCCCACCATCTCTCCAAAGCGATCGAAGGCCGTGGAGATCCCGTCTTGGGAGCCATGGGATCGGCGCCGGCTTTCGGCCGAGGGGCCGAAGGGCGAGCCAGACCAGTGCTGGCCTTGGACTGCCGCCACATCGGGGTTCGGCTAAAGCATCGTCCCGGACATCGGACCCGGGGCGATGCTCTCGTTTATTGATTGTGCATCGTCTTTTTCCGAAAGGCGAAGACCACCGTTCGGGACGATGCTCGAGGGACGGTTCCAGGTCGCCAGAAAGCCGAACGGCCCCCACCGCCCGATCTACGCGCTCGGGCGCGGCCGGATCATCGACGGGGATGAGCACCATGGCTCGGGCGTGATGCACCCGGGCGACAACCCCGCATGCGTCAACCCACGGCATCTGCAAGGCGGTCGGGTCGACACCGTCCGCGACAGGGCCACCACAGGTCGGTGCGGGCTCAAACCTTGGCCTCGTCTCCTCCCCATCCCGATGGTTCCTCGGGTCGGCCGGTAGCCGCAGGGGAAGACCGAGGCGGGCGGCCGTCATGACCGCGCGCGCCGGACCTCGACCGGATCGGGTCGCGTTCGGCGCAGCGGCGTCAGGGTGCCTTCTGGAACTTGAGGTCGAGGGCCGCCAGGGCGAGGAGCGGCGGGGGCATCGGGACGCCGGCCTTGCGCATGGTCAGCGCGGCGGCGCGGCAGCTCGCCTGATCGTTGCTCGCGGTGGCGGCCTCGATCCGGGCGATGGTGGCGGCGTCGGGCTTGGGCGGCGGAGGAGACGGAGCCGGGGCGGCGGCGGCCTTCGCGGCGGCATTCGCCTGGGCGAGGTCGAACTTCCGGTCGCCGGGCGCGACGGTATCGCCGGTTCTCGCAGCGCCGCTGAGGCCCGATTTCTGCTGCGGCTCGCCCCCCGCCCCGGCGGGCTGGGCGTCGCTCTTGCCCGACGGGTTCGACACCGCCGTCGCCTGGCTCGGCGGAGTGGCGGCCTCCTGCTTCTTGGCCTCGGGCGCCGTCACGAAGGCCTTGAGTTCCTGGCAGAGATTGGCCGGGCCGGCCGCCGCCGGGGCCGGCGCGTCCTGGGCCAGGGCGGGCGCTGCGAGCAGACCCGCCACCGTGACGAGACCGACGCGCGACAGGGACTTCAGCATGCTCGTTTCCTCAAACCTCAGGGCCGGAGCATCGTCCCGGACATCGGATCCGGGGCGATGCTTTCGGTCTTCGTTGTCGCATCCTCTTCCCCCGAAAGCCGGAGGCCGCCTTTCGGGACGATGCTCCGGGCGCACGACTCTTTCGTCGCGTCAGGGCCGTCTTCGCGGTCAGGACCGTTTCGGATGCGACGCCTCGCCCTCGGCCTTGCCATGCGCCGCGTCGTTGGCCTCGCCGAGCACCGGCAGGCCGTTCCATTTCGGCCCCACGAGGTTCACGCCCGGCTCCGACACCCGCGCCCCCGAGGTGGCGAAGGCCTGATAGGCGAAGGTCTGGTTGCTGGTCAGCGCGTACATGGCGAGGACGCCCAGCGCGATGGCAGCGATGATGGCGGCGGCGAAGGCTTTCATGGTCGGTTCTTCCTCGTCGAACTCACTCGGCCGGCGCCGGATGGCGGCCGGTGAATTGCGGGCCGCTGGCGGTCTTGGCCTGCTGCTCTTCCACCCAGAGGTCGTGATGCGCGCGCGCCCAGGCCAGATCGACCTCGCCGCTGCCCATGGCGTCGTAGGCGCCCTTCATGCCGAGCGTTCCGATGTAGATGTGGGCGAGGATGCCGACGATGAAGACCACGCCGATGAGCGAGTGGATCACCTGCATCACCTGCATGCCGTTGATGTCGAGGAGCGCGAACGGGAACAGCATCATCAGGCCGGTCACGCCCATGGCGGCGCCGAAACCGGCCACCATCCAGAACACGCCCTTCTGGCCGGCATTGAAGCGCTCGGCATGGGGATGGCCATGGCCGATGAAGCCGCCGCCGGCCTTGATCCAGGCCCAGTCGATCCGGTTCGGGATGTTGTCCTTGAGCCAGAGCCCGACCATGATCACCACGCCGAGCATGAACGGCCAGGCGAGGTAGACGTGGCTGTACTTGGCCCATTGCGCCAGGGCGCCGAACGCCTCCGGCCCGATGAGCGGCATCAGCAGGCGCTTGCCGAAGATGTAGTTCAGGCCCGACAGCGACAGGATGATGAAGCAGGTCGCGGTCATCCAATGGGCGAACCGCTCGAAACCGTTGAACCGCAGGATCTTCTTGCCCGATTCCTGGGTGTCGTCGGTGAGGATGCGCCCGCGCCACAGGAAGAAGCCGGCCAGGGCGGCGATCATGCCCAGGATGCCGAGCGCGCCGATCCAGGGCAGCCAGGATTCGCGGAAGGCGCGGTACTCGCGGCCCTGCGGCTGGATCAGATTGGCGGCCTTCCGGTCCGGGATGCTGACCCGGCCGGTGATCTTGTCCGCCTGCTTGAACAGGAATTCCTCGTTACCGAATCCGCGGTGGGCTTGGCGCCCATCGGGTTCAGCCCGTCCTGCTGCTGCGGGTTCTGCGCCCGCGCGGCGTCGAACCCGCCGGGGACGGCCAGGAGCGTCGTCGCGAGGACGAGGGTGCTGAGGAGCGTGACGGCCCGGCGCATGGGCATTCCTTTCGGTTGGTCTCGACGGCGGCGGGACCGTCGCCGGGCGGCGGTCCCGGGGGCGATCAGATCGCCACGGTCTCGCGATAGGCGGTCTTCCAGCCCCAGGCGCCCGAGCCGTAGCCGCGCTTGACCACGCGCTGCTTGTAGATCTCGGCGATCATCTCGCCGTCACCGGCCAGCAGGGCCTTGGTCGAACACATCTCGGCGCAGAGCGGGAGCTTGCCCTCGGCGAGGCGGTTCGAGCCGTACTTCTCGTATTCGGCCACCGAGAAATCCGCCTCGGGGCCGCCCGAGCAGTAGGTGCACTTGTCCATCTTGCCGCGCGAACCGAAATTGCCGACCCGCGGATATTGCGGGGCGCCGAACGGGCAGGCGTAGAAGCAATAGCCGCAGCCGATGCAGATGTCCTTGGAGTGCAGCACCACGGCATCCGCCGTGGTGTAGAAGCAGTTCACCGGGCACACGGAGGCGCAGGGCGCGTCGGTGCAGTGCATGCACGCCATGGAGACCGAGCGCTCGCCGGGCTTGCCGTCGTTGAGGGTGACGACGCGCCGGCGGTTGATCCCCCAGGGGACCTCGTGCTCGTTCTTGCAGGCGGTGACGCAGGCGTTGCACTCGATGCAGCGGTCGGCGTCACAGAGGAACTTCATACGGGCCATGGTCGATGCGGTCCTCTCACGCGGCCTTGATCTGGCACAGGGTACATTTCGTCTCCTGCATGCCCGTCACCGGGTCGAACCCGTAGGTGGTGACCGTGTTCGAGCTCTCGCCGAGCACCACCGGGTCGGTCCCCTTCGGGTAGTAGTCGCGCATGTCCTTGCCCTCGTACCAACCCGAGAAGTGGAAGGGCATGAAGGCCACGCCCTTGCCGACGCGGTCCGTCACCAGGGCCTTCATCTTCGACTTCGAGCTGTTCTCGGCGCCCGTGACCCAGACGAACTGGCCGTCCTTGATGCCGCGCTCGGCGGCGTCGCCGGTGTTGATCTCGACGAACATGTCCTGCTGCAACTCGGCGAGCCACGGGTTGGAGCGGGTCTCCTCGCCACCGCCCTCGTACTCGACGAGGCGGCCCGAGGTGAG
>JAKONB010000292.1 GCA_022702195.1 Beijerinckiaceae bacterium
CATGACCACCGATTACGGCAAGGGCACCGCCCAGCGCACCTGCGCGGCGGCCGACCGCACCGGCCACGCCATGCTGCACACCCTCTACGGGCAGGCGGTGAAGAACCACACCAACTTCTTCATCGAATACTTCGCCCTCGACCTGATCATGGACGAGGAGGGCCGTTGCCTCGGCGTCATCGCCCTCGACCAGGCCACCGGCGAGATCCACCGCTTCCGCGCCCAGCAGACGATCCTGGCCACCGGCGGCTACGGCCGCTCGTACTTCTCGGCCACCTCGGCCCATACCTGCACGGGCGACGGCAACGCCATGGTGCTGCGCGCCGGCCTGCCGCTGCAGGACATGGAATTCGTGCAGTTCCACCCCACCGGCATCTACGGCGCCGGCTGCCTGATCACCGAGGGCGCCCGCGGCGAGGGCGGCTACCTCACCAATTCCGAGGGCGAGCGCTTCATGGAGCGCTACGCGCCCTCCGCCAAGGACCTGGCCTCCCGCGACGTGGTCTCGCGCTCGATGACCATGGAGATCCGGGCCGGACGCGGCGTCGGCCGGGGCGGCGACCACATCTACCTGCACCTCGACCATCTCGACCCGGCGATCCTGCACCAGCGCCTGCCGGGCATCTCCGAGTCCGCCAAGATCTTCGCGGGCGTGGACGTCACCAAGGAACCGATCCCGGTTCTGCCGACGGTCCATTACAACATGGGCGGCATCCCGACGAACTATCACGGCGAGGTCCTGACCCTGAAGAACGGCAACCCCGACACGGTGGTGCCGGGCCTGATGGCGCTGGGCGAGGCCGCCTGCGTCTCGGTCCACGGGGCCAATCGCCTCGGTTCGAACTCGCTCATCGACCTCGTGGTGTTCGGCCGGGCCGCCGGCCTGCGCTGCGCCGAGATCGTCGAGCCGGGCGCCCGCCAGATGGACCTGCCCAAGGACTCGGCCGACAAGGCGCTCGGCCGCCTCGACCGCTTCCGCTACGCCAAGGGCGGCACCCCCACCGCCGAGCTGCGGGCACAGATGCAGAAGACCATGCAGAACAACTGCGCGGTGTTCCGCACCGGCGAGGTGCTGGAGGAGGGCAAGACCCTGATCCACAAGGTCGCGTCCGGCATCCCCGACATCAAGATCGAGGACCGCTCGCTGATCTGGAACACCGACCTGCTCGAGACCCTGGAATTCGACAACCTGATCGGCCAGGCGGTGGTCACCATGGAATCGGCGGCCAACCGCAAGGAAAGCCGCGGCGCCCATGCCCGCGAGGACTTTCCGGACCGCGACGACAAGGACTGGATGAAGCACACCCTCGCCTGGATGGACGACACGTCGAAGCAGGTCTCCATCGATTACCGTCCGGTGCACACCTACACGATGTCGAACGAGATCCAGTACATCGAGCCGAAGGCGCGAGTGTATTGAGGTCGGCCCTCTGAGGAGTCCATCGTCATGACCGCTTTTCCCCGGATCACGCGCGACCCGTCCGTCATGGCCGGCAAGCCCTGCATCCGGGGCATGCGCGTCACCGTCGGCATGGTCCTCGGCAATCTCGGGGCCGGGGTCGGTCTCGACGAGTTGCTGGCCGCCTATCCGTACCTGGAGCGGGAGGATGTCCTCGAAGCCATCCGCTACGGCGCTTCGCTCGCCCAGGAGCGCGAGATCGATCTCGTGCCGGCGGCGAGAGGTTCGTGATCGACATGAACCTCTCGATGGATTGGATCGATTGCCTCGCCGCCGCCGGTCATGACGCCGTCCACTGGTCCAGGGTCGGTGCGGCGAACGCAACCGACGACGCGATCATCGGTTGGGCGCGCGATCATGGCCAGATCGTGATCACCAACGATCTCGATGTCGGAACGCTGCTGGCGATGTCGGGCGCCGCGAAGCCCAGCGTGGTCCAGCTTCGCACCGACACCACACTCTCCGCCCGGATCGGCCCGCTGGTCGTCCAGGCCCTCGCCCGCGCCGAAGCCGAGCTGCATTCGGGCGCGATCCTGACCATAGAGGCGGAACGGCTCCGGCTGCGCGCCCTCGATTTTACCCGGAAAGAATAGGCCCGCGCCATGGCTGAATTCGCCCTTCCCAAGAACTCCAAGATCACCGAGGGCAAGACCTGGCCCCGGCCGCCGGGGGCCAACAACCTCCAGGAGTTCCGGATCTACCGCTGGAACCCGGATGACGGCAAAAATCCGCGCGTCGACGTCTATCAGGTCGATCGGGACGATTGCGGCCCGATGGTGCTGGACGCCCTGTTGTGGATCAAGAGCAAGGTCGATTCGACCCTGGTGTTCCGGCGCTCCTGCCGCGAGGGCATCTGCGGCTCCTGCGCCATGAACATCGAGGGCCAGAACGCGCTCGCCTGCACCATGGGCATCGACGAGTGCCAAGAGCATGCCAAGGGCAAGAAGACCGGCGCGGTGCGGATCTACCCGCTGCCGCACATGCCGGTGCTGAAGGACCTCGTGCCGGACCTGACGAACTTCTTCGCCCAGCACGCCTCCGTCGAGCCCTGGCTCCAGA
>JAKONB010000295.1 GCA_022702195.1 Beijerinckiaceae bacterium
GGGCGCGGACATGCTCGACGATGTCGCGCGGGTTCTTCACATGGCCCGCCACCTCGGCGATACCCTCGACGATGGAGCCGAGATCGCGGATCGAGACGCGCTCGGCCAGGAGGAATTGCAGCACGCGCTGGATGCCGGTGGTGCCGATCTGGCTCGGCATCACCTCCTTGAGCAGCTCGGCATGGTCCTTCGAGACCTCGCGCAGGAGCTTCTGCACCTCCACATGGTTGAGAAGCTCCGACACATGCGTCTTGATGATCTCGGTGAGATGCGTCGAGACCACGGTGGCGGCGTCCACCACGGTATAGCCCTTGAGCTGGGCCTGATCGCGCAGCGAGGCGTCGATCCAGGTGGCCGGCAGGCCGAAGGTCGGTTCCAGCATGTGCTGGCCCGGAAGCTGGACCTGCCCCCCCATCGGATCCATCGCCATGAACTGGCCGGGGAAGATCTGACCGGTGCCGGCCTCGATCTCCTTCACCCGCACCACGTAGGCATTGGCGTCGAGCTGGATGTTGTCGAGGATGCGCACCGACGGCATCACGAAGCCGAGTTCGGCGGCGAGCTGGCGGCGCAGGGCCTTGATCTGGTCGGTAAGGCGATCCTGGCCCTCGGGGCCGTTGACCATCGCCAGCAGGGCGTACCCCATCTCGAGCTTGAGGTCGTCGAGCTTGAGCAGGTCGGTGACGGTCTCCTCCTTGGCGGCCTGGGCGGCCGCCACGGCGGTGGCGTCCATGGGGGTGCCGTCGGCATCGAGCGGCGGGGCCTCGCGGGCCAGCTTGGCGAAGTGCCAGGCCGCGTAGCCCGAGGCCCCGGCCAGGGCCAGGAAGGGCAGCATCGGCATGCCGGGCAGGAGCGAGATCAGCACCATGACGCCGGCCGACATGCCGAGCGCCTTGGGGTAGTTCGCGAGCTGCTTGCCGAGCGCCTTGTCGGCCGAGCCCTTCACGCCCGCCTTCGAGACCAGGATGCCGGCGGCGGTGGAGACGATGAGGGCCGGCACCTGGCTGGCGAGGCCGTCGCCGATGGTCAGCAGCGTGTAGGTCTGGGCCGCGCCGAGGAACGGCATGCCCTGCTGCGCGACGCCGATGATGATGCCGCCGATGACGTTGATGAAGGTGATCAGCAGGGCCGCGATGGCGTCGCCGCGCACGAATTTCGAGGCACCGTCCATGGCGCCGAAGAACGAGGATTCCTCCTCCAGCGCGGCGCGGCGCGCCTTGGCGACCTTCTCGTCGATGAGGCCGGCGGAGAGATCGGCGTCGATGGCCATCTGCTTGCCGGGCATCGCGTCGAGGGTGAAGCGGGCGGCGACCTCGGCGATGCGGCCCGAGCCCTTGGTGATCACCACGAAGTTCACGATGATCAGGATCGCGAACACGATGATCCCGATGACGAAATTGCCGCCCATCACGAAGTTGCCGAACGCCTCGATGACGTGTCCGGCCGCCGCCGTGCCCTCGTGTCCGTGGCCCAGGATCAGACGGGTGGAGGCGAGGTTGAGGGCGAGCCGCAGCAGGGTCGCCACCAGGAGGAGGGTCGGAAAGACCGTGAATTCGAGCGGGTTGTCAATGAACAGGCCCGTCATCATGATCAGCACCGAGATGATGATCGAGACGGCCAGCAGCAGGTCGAGCAGGAACGCCGGCAGCGGAAAGATCAGCACCGTGAGGATGCCCATCACCGCCGTGGCGAAGAACAGATCCGTGCGCTTCGACAGCGCCGTGAGGTTGGTGCGGTTGGGGATCGCGGAGCGCGCGAACTGCCCCAGATGGGTGCCGGATCCTGCCGCCGGTGCCGGCGCGGCGGCGGCCGTCTCGCTCATGGTGACCCTCGCTGCCCCCGGATGGGACCCGGCAAGATTTGCCGGGGTCAGGGTTAGCGAAGGGTTAACGCGCTCTCCAGGGACGACGGATCGCTGGAAAAATCACGGTTCCAAGAGGGCGCCGACCCTTTGCGGGTGCAGGGCGGAGCCCTGCGGCGGGTCCGCGCTCCGGGCTCGGGGCTTCGAACCCTTCAGGAACCCGTGTTTCCCTGCGGGTTCCAAGCGTCCCTCACGAAACGCCCGCTGCGCCGTCCTGCTTCCGGCGAGACGGCGGTGATCGGGACTTTTGTGGGGCACCCTAAACGAGCATCCGGCGGGTGAAGACCGCGGTGGCGAAGGCGAGGGCGGCGGCGCCGGCCACGAGGCTGATCATCAGCAGCCGGCGCGGCTGCTGCGCCGATTGCGCCATCACCGGCTGGACGATCATGCTGAAGAACTCGATCTGCCGGCTGGCGATGATCCGCGCCCGCTCGTTGGCGGCCAGGACCTTGGCGAAGTACTTCTCGGCATCGGCCCGCTCGGTATCGTAGGACTCGAACTTCGTCAGCGAATCCGCCAGGATGCGCTTCTGCTCCGGGTCCTCGCTGGCGGATTGGCGCTGGATCCGGGCGATGGCGTCGTCGAGATCCTTGATCTGGGTCTTCATGTCCTGGATGCGCCGGGATTCCGGCGCGAGGTCGCGCAGCGACAGGGCGAGCTGGACGCCGAGGTTGATCCGCTGGGTGGTCAGCTCGCCAATGACCTTCAGGTTGCCCTCGTTGGTCTTCTGCGCATCGAGAACCCCCTCGCGGTTGCGGAGCGCGGCCACGGCGGTGCGGATCTTCACCATCCGCTCCTCGGCGAGCTTGAGCTCGCGCTGGCTCTCGGCGACGGCGTCCTCGCGGGCGCGCCCGCTCAGCGCGTTCACCATGCGCTCGCTCTCGTCCAGGATGGCCTGAGCCAGCTTGAGGGATTCCTCGGGGTCGAAGGTGTTCACCGTCAGGGTGATGATGCCGGATCCGGATTCGATCTTGGTCTCGACGCGGTTGTGCCAGTACTTGACCAGCTTCTCGATCGGCTTCTCCGGATCGAAGCGCGAGGTGATGTCGATGCTGTCGCGCGAGAACATCTCCCGCAGTGGCATCGCCTTCTCGATGACCTCGACCATCGGGCGGCTGGCAATGTAGTTCGTCGCGATCAGGCTGTCCTGCGCCACCATCTGGTGGGGCACGCCCGCATTGGTGCCGACCTGATCCGGGGAGGCCTTCTCGACGCTGCCGATGGCGGGCCGGAGGGCGAAGCGCGCCTCGGTGACGTAGCGGTCGGAGAGGAAGAAGCCGTAATAGAAGATGCCCAGCAGCGTCGGGACGACGAAGCAGGCCACGAACAGGATCGGGATGTAGGGGTCCGACTTGACGTGGCTCTGGTAGGACCGGATGCCCTTCTTGCGGTCGGCGAAGCGCGAGACGCGGGCGACCTGGCGCAGGGATTCCGCCACGGTGTTGGAGCGCGCCGCGGTGGTGAGCGGCTGCGACGGGGGGGGGCTGATGTCCACGCTCATGCGCCGCGAGGTTCCGTTCCGTTCCAGGGGACCGTCCGCCGGTCGCAGACCCTATCGCGCGGCGGCGCGGCAAAACCATGACCGCACGGCCGGGGACCCATTCAGGAGTTCAGGCGCCGGTACACCTCGATGGCGTCGTCGACGTTCTCGTAAATGATGGCGCGGCCGTTGATCAGCACGATGCCCTGCTGGCACCAGCTCCGGATCGTCTCCATGCCGTGCGAGACCATGATCACGTCGGCGTTCTTGCGCCGGGCGGCGAAGGCCTCCTCGCAGCGCTTCTGGAAGCGCGCGTCGCCCACCGCCGTGACCTCGTCGATGAGGTAGCAGTCGAACGGGATCGCCATGCTCATGCCGAAGGCGAGGCGCGAGCCCATGCCGGAGGAGTAGGTCCGGATCGGCACGTCGAGGTAGCTGCCGAGCTCGGAGAAATCCTCGACATATTCGAGCACGCGCTTGGGATCCTCGCCGTAGATCCGGGCGACGAAGATGATGTTGTCGCGCCCCGTCATCTGCGGGTGGAAGCCGCCGCCGAAGCCGAGCGGCCAGGACACCCGGATCTGGCGCGAGACGCGCCCCCGCGTCGGAGCCTCGGTGCCGGACATCAGCCGCATGCAGGTCGATTTGCCGGCGCCGTTGATGCCCAGGATGCCGTAGCTGGTCCCGGGCTTCAGCGTGAAGGACACCCGATCCAGGATGGTCCGGCGGTGCCCGTCGGTCCGATAGACCTTGGTCACGTTCTCGAAGCGGATCACGCGGCGACTGACTCCCAAGGCGGAAACGAGCCCGCCCTATCCCGCAAAAGCGGCGAATCTGAGGATCGGCCGGCGGGACGGCCACCCCCATCACCGAAAACCGTTCTTTCGCGCCAGGAACGCCTTGCGCCGCGGAGATGCGCCGGATACAGGACGCATCCCGACGCTGCGTCACCAGCGCGACCGCCCAGACGGTCGCCGCGTGACGGATCCGGGAC
>JAKONB010000337.1 GCA_022702195.1 Beijerinckiaceae bacterium
GATCGCCGACCTTCAGACCCGCCTCGGCGGCCTGGAAGACGTCGAGGCCAAGCGCGCGATGACCGCCAGCGTCGATGCGATCGACGCGGTGCTGTCCAGCCTCGCCGATGCGATGCCGGCGCCCGAGCAGCCTGGTCCGGAGGCCTTGGCCTTCCGGCCGTTCGAGCAGTCGACCGCCGCCTGATTCACCGCCGGAGAGAACGACCATGGACCCCATCAAGACCACCGCGCGAATCGTCTGCGCCCATGTCAGCAGCAATTCCGTGCCGGCGGGCGACCTGCCCGGCCTGATCCGGCAGACGCACGCCACTCTGGTGCGCCTGGCCGCGCCCTCGGCGGATGCCGAGGCGGGTCCGCTCACCCCGGCCGTGCCGGTGAAACGCTCCGTCACGCCCGACCACATCGTGTGCCTGGAGGACGGCCGGAGGCTCAAGTCGCTGAAGCGGCACCTGCGCGCCCGGTACGACCTCACGCCCGAGCAGTACCGGGCGAAGTGGGGCCTGCCGGTCGACTATCCGATGGTCGCTCCGAACTACGCCGCCGCGCGCTCGCAGCTCGCGAAGAACATGGGCCTCGGCCAGATGCGCCGCGCCGCCTGACCCCCGAAACCAAACCGCCCGGTCCCCAACGGCGAAGCGGGGAGCCGGGCGGCATGTGATGCTCTTGTGGAGAGCCAAGATGGTAGCCCAACACGCCATGTCACCGCAAGTAGACGCATCGAGCGTCGCGGCGGATCAACTGAAATCCTTCATCGAACGCATTGAGCGGCTCGAAGAAGAGAAGGCCGGTATCGCCTCAGATATCAAGGATGTCTACGCCGAGGCGAAGGGCACCGGGTTCGACACGAAGGCCCTCCGCAAAATCATCGGCCTGCGCAAGAAGGACCACGCGGAGCGGCAGGAAGAGGAAGCGATCCTCGAACTCTACATGCAAGCGCTGGGCATGGTGTAGCCGCCATGGAAAACCTGCCCGCCCAAACCATCATCATCCGTCTGCCCGGCCCCCCACGGGGCAAAGGGCGACACCGCTCACGCGTCGTGGCGATCCCTGGCCGCGCGCCGCGGACCCAGCAGTACTCCGACGCGGCGACCCGCGCCTACGAGAACGACCTGCGCGCGGCGGCCACCGCCACCATGCGCGGGCTCGCCCCCCTGGCCGGCCCCCTGTCCGTGGCCGTGTTCGCCTACATGCCGATCCCGAAGAGCTTCTCGAAGCGCAAGCGGGCCGAGGCGCTGGCCGGCATCCTCCGCCCGGAGGTGAAGCCCGATTGGGACAACATCGCCAAGTGCTCGGACGCCTTCAACGGCATCGTCTGGGGCGATGACGCCTCCGTGGTCGAGGGCTTCGTCCGCAAGGCCTACGCCGAGATCCCCGCCCTGGTGTTCCGCATCGAGCCGGCCGCGCCGCTCGCCCAGGACCTCGCGTCATGAAGCCGGGCCCGACGTTCCGCCCAAGCGAGCTACACGCGATGGGTCTGGCCCTGCTCGAACGCGAGCGGGCCGAGGCTCGCGACCGCATGGCCGCTGGCGCCAAGGGTGCGAAACTTTCGCGACCTGGGCGTGCCCTGGACCGGATCGGCGCCCGGTTCGGCATATCAGGCCGCCAGGTCGAGAAGATCGGCGACATCTGCCGCGCGGCCGAAGCCGACCCGGAGCGGTTCGGTCACCTGCGCGAGGAGATGGACCGCACCGGGAAGGTCAACGGCCCGCACACCAAGCTGCTGCGCGCGCAGGACGAGGCCCGGGTGATGAACCTCCAGCCGGTCGCCGGGCGGTTCCGCACGCTCCTGGCCGACCCGCCGTGGGACGAGGACAATATCTCGGAGGCCGCCGGACACGACTATGCGCTGATGTCGCTCGACCAGATCCGCGCCATGCCCATGGCCGAGTGGGCCGACGAGAACTGCCACCTCTACCTCTGGGTCACGAACAACACGATCCTGCTCGCCGCCGACCTGCTCGCGGCCTGGGGCTTCGCGCACAAGACGGTCCACACCTGGACCAAGCCGAATCTCGGGTTCGGCCGCTACTTCCGGAACACCACCGAGCACGTGATCTTCGCCGTGCGCGGGGAGATGCGCACCCGCGCCGCCGGCCGCTCCACGCGGACCGATCACGCCTGGCCGGTGGGCGCGAACTCGGAGAAGCCCGAGGCCTTCTACGATCTGGTCCGCGCGCACAGCTACCCGCCCTACGGCGAGGCGTTCCAGCGCAAGGCCCGGCCCGACTTCGTGAACCTCTACCAGCCGGCTCCGGCCCTCCAGGCGGCGGAGTAGCGCGATGACGGGCCACGCCCAAGATTCTGGCCTTCCTGCGGGATGGTATCTCAAGTAGAATGGTCAGCGGACCTGGATCGTCTGTGACGATCAGGAGCCGCCGCGTGTACCAACCCTCCGCTACGGCGTCACACAGGCCGAATGGCGACGCCTGCGCCGGCGGGTTCTGGCACGCGACGGGCACGCCTGTACCTACTGCGGATCGAAGGCTCAGCCGCTCCACTGCGACCACGTCCTCGCGTTCAGCCGAGGCGGCCTGACCGTCATGGCGAACCTCACAACCGCCTGTGCTTGGTGC
>JAKONB010000349.1 GCA_022702195.1 Beijerinckiaceae bacterium
CAGGGTCTCGAGCTGGGGCGCGGCCTTCTTCAGGTTCTCGCGGGCGATCTTGAGGGCCTTCTTGACCGAGCCCCCCGAGAGGTCCTGCAGGGCGAGGCCCCCCAGCGGCATGGTCACGCCCATGCCCACCGTGGCGCCGCGCACGTCCACGAGTTCGAGGGAGCCGCCGCCGAGATCGCCCACCACGCCGTCCGGCGCGTGGAATCCCGAGATGACGCCGAGCGCCGACAATTCGGCCTCGCGCCGCCCCGACAGGAGCTGGATCGGGTGGCCGCAGGCGGTCTCGGCGGCGGCCAGGAATTCGGCGCCGTTTTCCGCGTCCCGGGCAGCGGCGGTGGCCAACACGAACACGCGGGTAATCCGCATGGTCTCGCAGAGCAGCCGGAACCGGGCCAGGGCGGTGAGCGCCCGGTGCACCGCCTCGTCGTTGAGGCGGCCGGTGCTGAACACGTTGCGGCCCAGGCCGCACAGGACCTTCTCGTTGTAGAGGACGGTCGGCGCCCGGATCAGCGCGTCGTAGGCGACGAGCCGCACCGAGTTCGAGCCGATATCGATGATCGCGACGGGCTCGACCGGCCCGTCCGGTCGACCATAGGGCGCCCCGTCCGGACGGTCGGACGCAAAGGCGGCGCGGGGGAGGCCCATGCAGGCTCCTTCAAGTCAGGTCGGTTGGGTCAGGAACGCTGGGCTCTGCGGCTCAGCGCGCGCGGGCTCGACTTCTTCGACGACTTGCCGCGCCCGGACAGGCTCGGATTCGTCATGAAGTACTTGTGGGCATTGAACGGTTCCTCGCCCTCGGCCGGCTGGATCCGCTCGCTCGCGCCCGACGCCAGTACACGCCAGCTCTGGCGGTTGTCGAGGAGGTTGGCGAGCATGATCTGGTCGAGCACCTGCTGGTGCACCGTGGCGTTGGTGATCGGCAGCAGAGCCTCCACCCGGCGGTCGAGGTTGCGGCTCATCAGGTCGGCCGAGGAGATGTAGACGGTGGCCTTGGGATGGGGCAGCCCGACGCCGCTGCCGAAGGCGTAGATGCGCCCGTGCTCCAGGAAGCGCCCGACGATGGACTTGACCCGGATCGTCTCCGACAGGCCGGGGATGCCCGGCCGCAGGCAGCAGATGCCCCGCACCACGCAGTCGATCTGCACCCCGGCCTGGGAGGCGTCGTAGAGGGCGTCGATGATCTGCGCGTCCACCAGGGAGTTGCACTTGATCCAGATCGCCGCCGGGCGCCCCGCCTTGGCATGGGCGATCTCGGCCTCGATGTTCTCGAGGAGGCGCGGCTTCAGGGTGAGGGGCGAGACCGCCATGCGCTCCAGCCCGGCGGGCTCCGCATAGCCGGTGATGAAGTTGAAGATCCGCGACACGTCGCGGGCCACCACCGGGTCGGCGGTGAAGAACGACAGGTCGGTGTAGATGCGGGCGGTGATCGGGTGATAATTGCCGGTGCCCACGTGGCAGTAGGTCACCAGCCGGTCGCCCTCGCGCCGCACCACCATCGACAGCTTGGCGTGGGTCTTCAGCTCCACGAAGCCGAACACCACCTGCGCGCCGGCCTTCTCGAGGTCGCGCGCCCAGCGGATATTGGCCTCCTCGTCGAACCGGGCCTTCAGCTCCACCAGCGCGGTCACCGACTTGCCGAGCTCGGCGGCCTCGGCCAAGGCGGCGACGATCGGCGAGTTGGACGAGGTGCGGTAGAGCGTCTGCTTGATCGCCACCACGTTGGGGTCCCGCGCCGCCTGGGCCAGGAACTGCACCACCGAATCGAACGATTCGTAGGGGTGATGGACGATGAAGTCCTTCTGCCGGATCGCCGCGAACACGTCGCCGCCGCTCTCGCGGATGCGCTCGGGAAAGCGCGGATTGTAGGATTTGAACTTGAGCTCGGGCCGGTCGATCCCGACGATCTGGCTCAGCTCGTTGAGCGCCAGCATCCCCTCCACCAGGAACACCGCCTCGAGGCCGATCTCGAGCTCGTCGGCCACGAAGGCGCGCAGGTCCTCCGACATGCCGGATTCCACCTCGAGGCGGATGACCACCCCGCGCCGGCGCTGCTTCAGGGCGGTCTCGAAATGCAGGACCAGGTCCTCGGCCTCCTCCTCGATCTCGAGATCGGAATCGCGGATCACCCGGAACGCCCCGTGCCCGCGCAGGGAATAGCCTGGGAACAGCCGCCCGGTGAACAGGACGATCACCTGCTCGATGGCGATGAAGCGCGCGGTGGTGTCGTTCTCCCGGTCGGGCAGCCGCACGAAGCGGTCGATCACCGAGGGCAGGCGGATCAGGGCGCGCAGCACCCGCCCGTCGCGCGGCCGCATCAGCATCAGGGCAATGGAGGAGCCGAGATTCGAGATGAACGGGAACGGGTGCGCCGGGTCGATGGCCAGGGGCGTCAGCACCGGGAAGACGTGGTTGAGGAAATACTCCTCGAGCCAGGCCTTGTGCTCGGGGCTCAGGGAGGCCGGCTCGGCCAGCTCGATGCCCACCCCCACCAGCTCGGCGCGCAGTTCGCGCCAGCGCTGCTGCTGGTCGAGGGCGAGGCGCGAGACCTCGGTGCCGATGCGGGCGAGCTGCTCGGCCGGGGTCAGCCCGTCCTGCGACGGCAGGACGAGGCCGGCCCGGACCTGATCGTGCAGGCCCGCCACCCGCACCATGAAGAACTCGTCGAGGTTGTTGGCGGAGATCGAGAGGAAGCGCAGCTGCTCCAGCAGCGGGTGGTTGGGGTTGGAGGCCTCCTCCAGCACCCGGCGGTTGAACTGGAGCCAGGACAATTCGCGGTTGACGAAGCGCTCGGGGGAATGGCGCAGGGCCTGGCCGGCCTCCAGCACCGTGTCGCGCGCATCCGTCTCCGGCGAAGGGGCCGCCGCCGCGGGGGCTGGGTCGGGCGGCCGGGTGTCCAGGGGCAGGTCGACGTCGGGACCCGCCTCGGCGGCGAGGGGCGCCTCCGCGGTGGCGGTGTCGGCCGGCCGGGTCGCGGCGCGCTTGGGCGCGGCGCGCGGAGCACGGGCCGGGCGCGCTGGGGCGGGGCCGGGCCGGGTCGTGCCGGCCTCCGATGCGGTCGCGCCGATATCCGCCGGGTCCATATCCGCCAAGATGCGTTCTCCTTGCAGTGAGGGGCGGCTTCCTAACACGGGGAGCCCCGGGGTTTTTGACAGATTTATGACAAGTCGTGCGATGTCGCCGCGAGGACGGCCTCGCCTTGCCGCCGCAGGACCTCGCGTGACGGGCGCCCCTACGACGCCGCATCCTCCGCCTCGTCCATGCCCCCCTCGTCCTCCTCCGCGCCGAAGCCGAGCCGGGCCAGCACCGCCAGGGCCAGGGGCTTGGTGATGCGCCGCCCGCGCCCCAGCGCGTCGCGGTCGAGTTCGGCCACCACCGCGCGGGCGCGGCCCAGGGAGCGGTCGATGCGCAGGGCCAGGGCCTCCACCACCGCCAGATCGACCACGAGCTGGCGGTCGACGAACAGCTTCACCAGCACGGCCCGCAGCAGCGCGTCGTCCGGGGGCAGGATCGTGGCCCCCGGCGCCAGGCGCAGGCGCGAGCGCAGATCCGCCGTGGCGAGGCCGAGCGCCTCCACCGGGAGGGAGGCGGTGAGCAGCACGGGGCTGCCGTTCTCGCGGGCGAGGTTGAGCAGGTGGAACAGGGCGGCCTCGTCGCGCCCCTCCGGGCGGTCGATATCCTCGATCACCAGGGCGCCGTTGGAGACGAGATGGGGCACCCGCGCGCCCGCCACCTCGGCGACGGGGGCGGTCCAGGCATGGGTCCGGGTCGCCCAGATCGAGGCGAGGTGGCTCTTGCCGCTGCCGGGGGGGCCGGTGAGCAGGCACACGGTGTCGGGCCAGTTCGGCCAGGCCTCCACCAGCCCGTAGGCTGTGGCGTTGGCGGGGCCGACCAGGAAATCCTCGCGGCCGTAGCGCGGATTGGCCGGCAGGTCGAAGGCGAGCTGTTGCGGGGGAGCGTTGTCGCGGATGGCCATCAGGTTTCACGGTTGGGGAGAAGGACCGGGGAACCCGCGTGATAGAGCGGACTCTGCAGATAGCGGCTCAGGGCGAAGCGCACCACCACCCCGATGGAGGCCGCCACCGGCACGGCGAGCAGCAGGCCGAGGAAGCCGAAGAGCGACCCGAAGGCCAGCAGGGCGAACATCAGCCAGACCGGGTGGAGGCCCACCGATTCGCCCACCAGCTTGGGCGAGATGACGTTGCCCTCCAGGAACTGGCCCACCCCGAACACCCCGACGGTGAGGCCGATATGGAGCCAGTCGGAATCGGGCCAGAACTGGGCCAGGGCGACGCCGACCGAGAGCAGGAAGCCGGTGAGCGTGCCGACATACGGGATGAAGGTGAGGAAGCCCGCGATGAGGCCGATGAGCACCCCGAAATTCAGGCCGACGACGAACAGGCCCACCGCGTAGAAAGTGCCGAGAATCAGGCAGACCAGGGTCTGGCCGCGCACGAAGCCGGTGACGGCCCCGTCGATCTCGCGTCCGAGGCGGCGCACCACGGCCCGGTGGCGCGGCGGCACCCAGCCGTCGAGGGTCGCGATCATCCGGTCCCAATCGACCAGCAGGTAGAACGCCACCACGGGCGTCACCACCAGCAGCGAGGCGATGGAGATCAGCGCCTGGCTGCCCGACCACAGGGATTTCAGGAAGGCCAGGAACCAGGTGCCGCCCTGACCCACCAGGGTGCCGACGGAGGATTGCAGGTCGGTGAGCACGTCCGCGCCGCCGACGCGCTGGAGGAGCGGACCCGCCTTCTCCGTCAGGATCCCCTGCAGGCGCGCCACCATGCCGGGCAGGGTGGCCACCAGGGCGGCGATCTGGTTGGCGGCCAGCGGCACGACGATGAGGAGCGCCACCACCAGGGCGACCACGAACATCGCCAGGATCAGGAGCGAGGCCGAGAGCCGCCCGAGGCCGAGCCGTTCCAGGCGGTCGGCGATGGGGTCGAGCAGATAGGCCAGCGCCAGGCCCGCCACGAAGGGCAGCATCACGTCGGCCAGCAGATAGAGGAGCAGGGCGATCCCGCCCAGGGCTAGACACCCGATCACCGCCCTGCCGCGCATCGGCCGTCCTCTCGTCAGTGACTTCGCCCGCGCACGAGAGTGGGAAGGCGGTGCGATGCGGTCAAGGCGGGGCGCAGAAGACTCGCGAAGGTGCGCGGGAATGGTTAGAGGTCGCGAAAGAGCAGATCTGAAGAGAGCGGCGCGGATGACCGGCGAGCCCACACACGGAATGACCTACGCGCAGGCAGGCGTCGACATCGATGCCGGCAATGCCATGGTCGAGACGATCAAGCCGCTGGTGCGCGCCACGCGCCGGCCGGGGGCGGATGCCGAGATCGGCGGGTTCGGCGGGTTGTTCGACCTGAAGGCCGCCGGCTTCCGCGACCCGATCCTGGTGGCGGCCAATGACGGCGTCGGCACCAAGGTGAAGATCGCCATCGAGACCGGGCGCCACGACACGATCGGCGTCGACCTCGTGGCGATGTGCGTCAACGACATCATCGTCCAGGGCGCCGAGCCTCTGTTCTTCCTCGACTATTTCGCCACCGCCAAGCTGGTGCCGGGAATCGGCACCGACATCGTGCGGGGCATCGCCGCCGGCTGCCGGCTGGCCGGCTGCGCCCTGATCGGCGGCGAGACCGCCGAGATGCCCGGCCTCTACGACGGGGCCGATTACGACCTGGCCGGCTTCAGCGTCGGCGCGGCCGAGCGCGGCACCCTGCTGCCGCGCGGCAACATCGTGCCGGGCGACGTGGTCCTCGGCCTGCCCTCCTCGGGGGTGCATTCCAACGGCTTCTCGCTGGTGCGCCGCATCGTCGAGAGGAGCGGCCTGTCCTACGACGATCCCGCCCCGTTCGAGCCGAACCGGACGCTCGGCGAGGCCCTGCTCGAGCCGACCCGGATCTACGTGAAGCCGCTGCTGGCCGCCCTCAAATCCACCGACGGGATCAAGGCGCTGGCCCACATCACCGGCGGCGGTTTCCCCGACAACCTGCCCCGGGTGCTCCCCGACGCGGTGGGCATCGTGATCGACCTCGACGCGATCATGCCGCCGCCGGTCTTCGGCTGGCTGGCGGAGATCGGCCAGGTGAGCGAGCCCGAGATGCTGCGCACCTTCAATTGCGGCATCGGCATGGTGGTGGTGGTCTCCCCCGAGAGCGTCGGGGCGGTGTCGAAGGCGCTGGATCTCGGCGGCGCCTCGCCGGTGCGGCTCGGCCGCATCACCCCGCGCGGCCCCGAGCCGGTGACCTTCGAAGGCCGGCTCGCCTTCTGATGGCGGCCGGACAGAAGACGCGGGTCGCGATCCTGATCTCGGGGCGCGGCTCCAACATGGCCTCGCTGATCGCGGCGGCGCAGGAGCCGGACTACCCCGCCGAGATCGTGCTGGTGGCCTCCAACCGCCCGCAGGCGGGGGGGCTCGGCTACGCCGCCGAATGCGGAATCCCCACCCGCGCCCTCGACCACCGGGCCTATCCGGACCGGGCGGCGTTCGACGCGGCGCTCCACGCCGAGCTCGAGGCCGCCGGCATCGAGCTGGTGGTGCTGGCCGGCTTCATGCGGATCTTCTCCGCCGGCTTCGTGGAGGCTTGGGCCGGGCGGATGATCAACATCCACCCCTCTCTG
>JAKONB010000386.1 GCA_022702195.1 Beijerinckiaceae bacterium
CGCGGGAGCCGTTCTGGCGCACCAAGAGCCTGGAGGCGATGAGCCCGGCCGAGTGGGAGAGCCTGTGTGACGGCTGCGGCCGCTGCTGCCTCCTGAAGCTCGAGGACGAGGATACCGGGGAGGTCTACCACACCGATGTCGGCTGCACCCTGCTCGACGGCCATGGCTGCCGCTGCCGCGACTATCCGCGCCGTCAGAAGCGGGTGCCCGATTGCGTGCGCCTGACGCCGGAGGCGGTGCGCACGATTCCCTGGCTGCCGCCCACCTGCGCCTATCGCCTGGTGCGGGACGGGCGCGATCTCTTCCCCTGGCATCCCCTGGTCACCGGCCGGGCGGCCAGCGTCCACGAGGCCGGCATCTCGGTGCGCGGGCGCATGTCCGGCAACGAGGAAGAATTCACCGCCGACGAACTCCTGGAGCGGATCGTCACCTGGCCGGGCCGGACGCCCGAGACCGAGGATCCGGAGGAGTAAGCGGAGCCGGCTCGGCCGAGAGCAGCCGGCCGCCGGCCAGGAGGTTGAGGCCGATCACCCCAAGCACCGCGACGCCGTGGATCAGCAGGTCCGTCGCGGCGGCGTCGTGGGGATGGAACGGCACCAGCAGGGCGGCGGCGGCGGCCGACGCGGCCAGGCCGCCGAGCGCCGCCGTGAGGGTCGGCCGCAGCGGGCAGGCCCGGCGCAGCATGGCGAGGATCAGCACCGAGAGCGGCACCGAGACGCAGACCAGGAAGCCGAAGCAGCCCGTGCCCGTGACATGGCCGTGCCCCACAGGGCCGGACAGATCGGTGCCCGGCGCGATCCAGCCGCGCAGGCAGCCTAGGCCGCTCGCCCCGACCCAGAGGGCCAGCCCCGGCAGCGGCAGCAGCGACCAGGCGGCGGAACGCCCCGGCACGCTGGTGGCGAAGGCCGCGACGGCGGCAGTCGCCGCGGTCAGCACCGCGCCGAGCCCGGCGAGCGCCCGGTCCGGAACCCGCATGCGCAGCAGGAATCCGGGAGCGTCGAACGGGCTCGCGCCGACGAGCTCCAGGATCAGCCCCGCCACCAGCCCCACCAGCAGGACCGCTCCGAGCCAGAGGGCGGCGCGTCGGGCCGGTCCCGGCAGCGGCCGGACCGGCGTTAGGTCGTGCGCCAGATCGTCGACGAGCCGCTCGGATCGGGCTTGGTTGCGGGCGCGATCGGGCATCAGCTCCGTTCCTGGTTCAGGCGGGCGCGCAGGGCCTTCAGGGCCCGGTGCAGGTTGACCTTGAGGGCGCCCTTGCTGCGCCCGGTCAGGGCCGCGGTCTCGTCGAGCGACAGGTCGCGCAGGCCGAGATGCTCCACCGCCTGCCTCTGCCCCTCCGGCAGGGACGCGACCGCGCGCGCCAGGGCGGTGGCGCGCTCCCGCGCCTCCAGCCCCTGTCCGGGCGCGGGACCCGGATCGACCTCGGATTCGTAGGCCAGCGGATCGTGGATCTCCCGGGGCTGGCGGCCGGCCCGGCGCAGGCGGTCGATCGCCCGGCGCTGCGTGATGGCGCGCAGCCAGGGCAGGAAGGCGCGCGCGGGGTCGTAGCTCGCCCTGACCCGGTGGAGGGTCATCAGCGTGTCCTGCACCACGTCGTCCACGGCCTCGCCGCGCACACCCTTGGCCCGCGCGATCGCCGACACGACCGGCAGGCACGCCTTCAGCAAGGCACGGTAGGCGGCCGCGTCGCCCCTTTGCGCCGCCGCCATCAGAGCCGCGAGTTCCTCGTCGAGCGCCATCGGGGCTCCGCCGGTCCGTTCCCCGGCCCCGGCCGAGTTTAGAGCATCGCCAGGCCTCGGCACCAGCGCCCATCCGCGAGGCGCGCCGGGCCTTCCGCCCGAGAGGGCCAGCATCACCGGCGCTCGTCCCGCGCCATCTCGGCGGGACGGTCGGCGAGGCGACCCGCGCCCAGGATGCGGCCATCGCTCGCCTGGAGCAGGAGGGCCGCCGTCTCACCCTCCGGGACAGCGGCCGCGAACGCCGCAGCCGCGCCCGACCAGGGGCCGAGATCCTGGATCGACCGGACGACGTTGGCCTGTTCGAGGGTCCGCCCGGCATTCTCGCCGCGCAGGACCCGGCTGGTATGGCTCGGGTCGAAGCCGATCAGCAGGACCCGCCCGGCGCCGCTCCCGGCCCCGACCCGCGCGGCGATGCGGGTGCCCTCGCGGACCAGCGTCACCGGGACCGAAGGGCCGGCGCTCCGCGCCCGCGCGATGACCGCCCGCAGGCCGGCCTCGTCGGAGCCGATCAGCTCCGCCTGCCCGTCGACCACCGCCTGCGGCGTGTAGGTGGGGCCGCCGAACCGGGTGGCGTACGCGTCCTGGCGGGCGGTGGCGGTCGGCAGCGAATAGGGATCGCGCCAGTCGAGGTGGTTCCAGTAGGTGACGTGAAAGGCGAGGGGCAGCACCTCCGCGCCCTCGTGGGCGAGCCGGCCGATCAGCGCTTCGGCGGGCGGGCAGGAGGAGCAGCTCTGCGAGGTGAACAATTCGACGACCACGGGGCGCTCCGCCGCCGCGCCCGGACGGTCGGTGGCGAGCAGCAGGGCAGCGCAGATCAGGGCGGCAGGTCGCATGGAGAGGGCTCCCGGCGCCGGGGATGGTGTCCGGCGCTGACGGGATTGTTCGTGCGCGGGCCGGCGTCGGTTACGCCGGGTCCGACCCGTCGAGCGCGAACCGGTCCACATCCCGCAGCAGGGCGAGGAAGGCGGCGGCGCCGTGGTCGAGGGCGGCCCGCCCGGCCTGCGCCGTGCCCAGCCGCGCGTCGCCCATCGCCCCGGAGGGATGGAGGTCGCCCGCCTTCCAGGCGAAGGCGGCGGGGCGGCCGGCGCGCAGATGGGTGTAGGCCCGGGCCATGGCGAGGCTGCGCGGCGGGAAATCGGCGATCCGGTCCGTCCGCACCAGATCGGGGCGGAGCGCCAGCATCAGCGCGGTCTCGATGCCGCCGGCATGGATGCCGTGGACGATTTCGTCGGCGGGAAACAGGCCGTCCGGGTAGCCGAAACGGGACCAGGCTGTGGTGATCGCCACCATGCCGAATCGCGCGCGCAGCTCCCCCGCCACGAGATCGATGAGGGCGCTGTTGCCGCCGTGGCTCGTGACGAGCACCAGTTTCGCGCAGCCGGCTCGATGGATCGCGGCGCCGATGCCGGTCCAGGCGGCCAGGGCGGTCCCGGTGTCGAGGGACAGGGTGCCCGGAAACGCGTCGTGCTCGTCGGATTTGCCGACGTTCTGCACCGGCAAAAGAAGGATATCGAGACCGTCGGCGGAGAGGGCGCGCAGGCGGTCGAGGTAGCCGGCGGCGATGATCGTGTCGGTGGCCAGCGGCAGGTGGGGGCCGTGCTGTTCGATGGCCGCCACGGGCAGGACCGCGATGGCGCCGGCCATGTCGCGGTCACGGATCTCCTCGGTGGTCAGGTCGGCCCAGTCGCGCACCGGCATCCGGCTCTCCTCGCATCGGGCACCCACCGCGCCCGCTGGGAGATCGCCATACGGGCGTGGCGCGATGCTGTCGATGCGGGGTTGCGCGGTCAGCGGCTCCGGCGCAGGAGCCAGCCGAGGCCGAAGGCGGCCGCCGCGACCAGCAGCAGGGTCGCGCCCTTGTTTTCCTCGGCCTGCGAGGCCACGGCACGGCCGCGCCGAACGGCTTCGTCGCCGTAATGGCGACCCCGCTCCCGCACCTCGCCGGCGATGGCGCGGCCACGCCCCACGGCCTCGTCGGCCAGATGGCGTCCGTCCCGCTCCAGGTCGTGGGCGGTGTCGCGCGCCCGGCCATAGGCATGCTGGGCGGCGCCCACCGCCTGATCGAACGCACCCTCCACCTGCTGGCGCGGACGCCCGGCGATGGCGCCGAACGCCGTCTTGCCACGGCCGCGGAGGTGGCGGATCCCGCCCTCGAGCTTGTCCCTGTTCATGGTTGGTCGCCTCTCTTGAAGTCGTCCTGCGGAGAGCGGGCCGAGCCCGCCATCCCGTGGCCGGCACGGAACGGCGTCGCCGCCCCGCGCCCGGATTCCGATGCGATGATCAGATCTTCTTGACGGCGTCGGCCGCGCTCTGGGCCGCGTTCTTCACGCCGTCCTTGGCGTCGCCGACGGTCTTCTGGGCCTCGCCCTTCAGCTTCTGGGCCTTGCCCTCGGCCTGAAGCTTCTCGTTGCCGGTGGCCGAGCCGATGCCCTGCTTGACGTTGCCGACGGCTTCGTTGGCGAGACCCTTGATCTTGTCCGTCGTGCTGCTCATCGAAATCTCCTTGACGCTGCGTGGATCCGGCGGCGCGAACGGCCCCGGCCCCTCGGGGAAGCGGAACGGTGCGGCGCGCCCAAGGTTCCGGTGGCCGAACATCCGCTCACGATTCCTTGTTCGGCTTTCCGGACTTTCGCGATGCAACAACACGTCCGGATCAACGCTCAGCCACAGCATCTCAAATTTTTTATTCGGAGGCGCCAAAAATTTTGCGGACCAATGAAGGGCGTATCGAAGGCAAAGTTTCTTGAATTCAAAATACGTCTCGATCAAAACGGTGCGATAACAAGAATTGAGCCGAGGAAGACGTTCATGACCGTGCGCGCTGCTGCGCCTGTCCCCGGAGGCGCCGCCTTCGCCACCCCCGCCAAGGTGGATGCCCCGCCGCTCGGTCGCTGGGGACAGCTGATCCTCGGCGTGGTGTGCATGTCGATGATCGCCAACCTGCAATATGGCTGGACCCTGTTCGTCGATCCGATCCAGCAGAAATTCGGCTGGGAGCGCACCGCGATCCAATGGGCCTTCACCATCTTCGTGGTGATGGAGACCTGGCTGGTGCCGATCGAGGGCTGGTTCGTGGATCGCTACGGCCCGCGGGTCGTCACGATCTTCGGCGGCGCCCTGTGCGCGCTGGGCTGGGTGATGAATTCCTACGCGGATTCGCTGACCATGCTGTACGCCGCCGCCGCCGTCAGCGGTGTCGGAGCGGGCGCGGTCTACGGCACCTGCGTCGGCAACGCCCTGAAATGGTTTCCCGACCGCCGCGGCTTCGCGGCCGGCCTCACCGCCGCCGGTTTCGGCGCCGGCTCGGCGCTGACCGTGATCCCGATCGCCGCGATGATCCGCGATTCCGGCTACCAGCACACCTTCCTGGTGTTCGGCCTCGGCCAGGGCCTCGTGGTCATGCTGGCCGCCCTGCTGCTCGTCTCGCCCAGCGCCGGCTTCAAGGACCGGATGCTCGCCGGCCGTCCCACCGTGAACAGCACCACCCGGCGCCAGTACAGCCCGCGCGAGATGGTCCAAACCCCGGTCTTCTGGCTGCTCTATCTCATGTTCGTGATGATGGCGGCCGGGGGCCTGATGGCGGCGGCCTCCCTCGCCCCCATCGCCAAGGACTTCCAGGTGGCCGGCGTGCCGGTTTCGCTCATGGGCATCACCCTGCCGGCGCTCACCTTCGCGCTGACCATCGACCGCGTCCTCAACGGCGTCACCCGCCCGTTCTTCGGCTGGGTCTCGGACAAGATCGGCCGCGAGAACACCATGGTCATCGCCTTCATGATCGAGGGCGTCGGCATCCTGGCCCTGGGCATGTTCGCCCATATCCCGCTCGCCTTCGTGGTCCTCACCGGTCTGGTGTTCTTCGCCTGGGGCGAGATCTACTCCCTGTTCCCGGCCACCTGCAGCGACACCTACGGCGACAAGAACGCGGCGGCCAATGCCGGATTGCTCTACACCGCCAAGGGCACCTCCGCGCTGCTGTTGCCCGTCCTGCTGATGATCCAGGCCAAGACCGGCACCTGGCAGACGGTGTTCTACGCCGCCTCCGGCATGGCCTTCACGGCAGGCTTCCTGGCGCTGTTCGTGCTCAAGCCCATGCGCGCCCGGCTCATCGCCCGGAGCTGACCCGATGGCTCGCTGGCTCCGCTACACCCATGACGGCAGCGACGGATTCGGCCGTCTCGACGGCGAGACCATCGTCGTCCATGAGGGCGACCTGTTCGGGGAGGCGACCCCCACCGGCGCCACCCTGGCGCTGGCCGAGGTGACGGTCGGCCTGCCGTGCCGGCCGTCGAAGTACATCGCCCTGTGGAACAACTTCCACGCGGCGGCGGAGAAGCAGGGGCTGGCGCGGCCGGCGGCGCCCCTGTTCTTCGTGAAGCCGCCCAACACCTACCGGGCGAGCGGCGAGACCGTGACGGCGCCCGAGGGCGTCGGCCGGCTGCTGTTCGAGGGCGAGCTCGGCATCGTGATCGGCCGGCGCGGGCGCGACCTGACGCCGGAGACGGCCGCCGCGCACATCTTCGGCTATACCTGCGTGAACGACGTCACGGCGCTGGAGGTTCTGAAGGCCGATCCGAGCTTCGTGCAATGGACCCGCTCGAAGGGTTTCGACGGGTTCGGCCCGTTCGGCCCTTTCATCGCCACGGATCTCGATCCGGACACCCTCGACGTGGCCGTTCGCGTCAACGGGCGCGAGCGCCAGCGCTACCCGCTCGCCGACATGATCTTCCGGCCGCACGAGGTCGTCGCGCTGGTCTCCCAGGGCCTGACCCTGGAGCCGGGCGACCTCATCGCCTGCGGTACCTCGAACGGCGCCGGACCGATCCCGAAGGGCGCCCGGGTCGAGGTGGAGATCGCCGGCATCGGCGTGCTGTCGAACGACTTCGCGTGACGATGCCTTCGATCGTCCCGACACCCATGAACCGATTTCGACCCAGACAGGCGGGAACAACAGCATGAGCATCGCCATCGTCGGCGCCGGCGCCATCGGCGGGTTTCTCGGCGTACGCCTCGCCCATGCGGGCGAGGACGTCACCTTCATCGCGCGCGGCGCCAATCTCGACGCCATCCAGGCGAACGGGATGCGGCTGATCGAGGAGGACGGCTCCGAGATTCACGTGAAAAACCTGCACGCCACGAAATCCATGGCGGAGGCCGGGGTACAGGAGGTCGTCCTGCTCACCGTGAAGGCGCATCAGGTCGGGCCGATCGCCGCCGATCTCCACCACCTCATCGGGCCGGAGACCCTGGTGGTGACGATGCAGAACGGCATTCCGTGGTGGTACTTCTCGGGTGGCCATGGCGGCGATCTCGCCGGCACCCATCTGGATAGCGCCGATCCGGACGGCCTCATCGCCCGGCATCTCGACCCCAGGCACGTGATCGGCTCCGTGGTCTATCCGGCGGCGGTGCTCACCGATCCGGGCGTGGTGCAGGTCATCGAGGGCCACCGCTTCGGTCTCGGCGAACTCGACGGCAGCATGAGCCCGCGGGTCCAGGCCCTGGCCCAGCGGCTGATCAAGGCGGGTTTCCGCGCGCCGGTCACCAGCGACATCCGGGCCGAGATCTGGCTCAAGCTGTGGGGCAACCTCAGCTTCAACCCGATCTCCGCGCTCGCGCACGCCACCCTGGTGGACATCTGCCAGTTCCCAGAGACCCGGGCGCTGGCCGCCGACATGATGCGCGAGGCGGAAACCATCGCCGGCAAGCTCGGGGTGACGTTCAAGCTCGGCATCGAGCGGCGCATCGCCGGGGCCGAGAAGGTCGGCGCCCACAAGACCTCGATGCTGCAGGACGTGGAAGCCGGGCGCCCCATCGAGCTCGAGGCCCTGGTGGGCTCGATCATCGAGCTCGGCCGGCTCACCGGTACGCCGACCCCGCATATCGGCACGGTCTACGCCCTGATGCGGCTGCTGTCGCAGAGCTTGGAGCGGGCGCAGGGGCGCCTCGCCATCGCGGCGGCCTGACATTCCGATCCCCGGCGGTGACGCGACTCCGCGCCGCCGCCCTCCGCCCGCGAGACATCGCGGGCATCCCGCATTGAGGACTTTCCCATGGCCGAGAACGCCGCCACCACCCTCCACGCCCTGATCAAGGCCGGCGCCGAGACCGCCACCGCCCTGTCCGCCCCCGGCGGCGTGCCGCTGAGCTTCGGCGCCCTGCGGGCGCTCACCGAGCGCACCATCGCGGATCTCAACGCGCAGGGCATCGGCCGGGGCGACCGGGTCGGCATCGTCCTCGACAACGGCCCCGAGATGGCCGCCGCCTTCATCGCCATCGCGGCGGGCGCCACCTCGGCGCCCCTCAACCCGGCCTACAAGGCCGACGAGTTCACGTTCTACCTCAGCGATCTCAACGCCCGGCTCCTGGTGGTGGCCGAGGGCAGCGAGACGCCGGCCATCGCCGTGGCGGAGAAGCTCGGCGTGCCGGTGGTGCGGCTGCGTCCGACCCCCGAGCAGGGCGCGGGCAGCTTCACGCTGACTTTCCCGCCGTCCGATGCCGCGCCGGCGGCGCAGCCCGGCCCGGCCGCGCCCGACGACATCGCCCTGGTGCTGCACACCTCCGGCACTACGTCGCGCCCGAAGATCGTGCCGCTCAAGCAGTCGAATGTCTGCGCCTCGGCGCGCAACATCCGCACCGCCCTGGCCTTCACGGCGGAGGATCGCGGCCTCAACATCATGCCGCTGTTCCACATCCACGGGCTGATCGCCGGCATCCTGGCGCCGCTCTCGGGCGGCGGTCAGGTCTCCTGCACCCCGGGCTTCAACGCCCTGAGGTTCTTCGGCTGGATGAGCGAGGTCCGTCCGACCTGGTACACGGCGGTGCCGACCATGCACCAGGCGATCCTCGGCCGCGCCGCGCGCAACCAGGAGGTGATCGCCGCCAACCCGCTGCGGTTCATCCGCTCCTCGTCCTCCTCCATGCCCCCGCAGGTGATGAAGGAGATCGAGGCGGCGTTCGGCGCGCCCCTGATCGAGGCCTACGGCATGACCGAGGCCGCCCACCAGATGGCCTCGAACCCGCTGCCGCCGCGCCCGCATTACGCCGGTTCGGTGGGCCTCGCCGCCGGCCCTGAGATCGCCATCGTCGACGACGAGGGGGAGCCCCTGCCCGCCGGCGAGATCGGCGAGATCGTCATTCGGGGCGACAACGTGATGTCGGGCTACGAGAACAACGACAAGGCCAATGCGGAGGCCTTCACCAAGCAGGGCTGGTTCCGCACCGGCGACCAGGGCTCGCTCTCGCCCGAGGGCTACCTCACCATCAGCGGGCGCCTCAAGGAGATCATCAACCGGGGTGGCGAGAAGATCTCGCCCCGCGAGGTCGACGAGATCCTGATGGACCATCCGGCGGTGTCGCAATGCGTCACCTTCGCGATGCCGCACGACAAGCTCGGCGAGGATGTCTGCGCCGCCATCGTCCTGCGCGAGGGCCAGATCCTGCTGGAAAAGGAGCTGCGCGGCTTCGCCTCGGAGCGCCTCGCCCCCTTCAAGGTGCCGGCCAAGATCCTGATCCTCGACGAGATCCCCAAGGGCGCCACCGGCAAGCTCCAGCGGATCGGCCTGGCCCAGAAGCTCGGACTGGTGTGACCCACGCGACAGCCCGTCGTTGAAACGCGTCCTTCCCGCCGTAGATCGTCGATCGACGGTGGGAGGGAGCAATGGCCTACGAACTCTACTATTGGCCGATGATCCAGGGACGCGGCGAGTTCGTCCGCCTCGCCCTGGAGGAAGGCGGCGCCGATTACGTCGATGTGGCCCGCACGGCGGGCCTCGACGCGCTCTCCCGTTCCCTCGAGGACCCGGCGCTGCGCCGGCCGGCCTTCGCCTGCCCTGTCCTGAAAAACGGCGCGGCGATCGTCGGCCAGACGGCACTGATCCTGGCCTATCTCGGGCCGCGCCTCGGCCTCGCGCCCGATGGCGAGGCCGATCGGATCTGGACGCAGCAGATCCAGCTCACCATCGCCGACATGGTGGCCGAGGCCCACGACACCCATCACCCGATCGCCGTAGGCCTGACCTACGAGGAGCAGAAGCCGGAGGCCGCGCGCCGGGCCGCGCATTTCCGTAGCGACCGCATCCCCGAATATCTCGCCTGGTTCGACCACGTGCTCGCGCGCAACGACGGCCGCCACCTCGTGGGCGACCGGGTCACCTATGCCGACCTGTCGCTGTTCCAACTGGTGGACGGGCTGTCCTACGCCTTCCCGCAGGCCACCGCCGCGGCGCTCGCCGACAATCCGACGGTGGCGGCGTTGCACGATGCGATCCGCCAGCGCCCGCGCATCGCCGCCTATCTGGCGAGCCCGCGCCGCATCCCGTTCAACCAGCAGGG
>JAKONB010000409.1 GCA_022702195.1 Beijerinckiaceae bacterium
CCGGAGGCGACGCGCCGTCACCGGCAGCTCGCGACGGGGGTCAGGGCCGTCCTGGACGAAGTCGTGGCAGCGGCCGTGACCGGCCTCGAGGCGAATCCGCGCCCGGACCTGATTGCGACCGGTCAGCGGATCGAGACGGCCTTCGCGGCGTGGAAGCGCCTGCGCACGGATGTCGATACCGCAGCGGGTCAACCCGCCGCGGTCCGCGATCGGACTCTGGTGAAGCGCTTCAACGATCTCGGCGGCGGTATCCTGAAGGATCTCGAAGCGGCGTCCACCCAGCTGGAGACGGAGATCCAGATGCTGGATCCGGGCACGGCGGCGATGCTGAACGCCCGGGCGACGACGTGGCTGGCCCGCACCTCCAGCGGCGAGGTCGCCTCGACCATCAACAGCGTGATGAACGGCGGCATCGTCCTGACGGAGGCGGAGCGCAACCTGCTGCGCGCCGGCGAAACCCGCACCGTCACCGCCTGGGCGATCGTGGGGCGCCTGCTGGCCCAGCCGCAGGTCGAGGCTTCGGTGAAGGCGGCCTACGCCGCCGCCAGCGCCGCCTATTTCGACGGACCGTTCCATACGGTGCGGACCGGCCTCGTCCGGGCGATCGGTGAGGGCGGTAAGGTCACCGCCGATTCCGCTTCCGGCTGGACCGAGGGGCTGCTCCAGGGGCAGGCCAGCCTCGTCGATACGGCGGTGGCGATCATGGACGCGATGGTGGCGCAGGCCGACCTGCGCGCCCGGGAGGCGCAGAATGGGTTCCTGTTCTTCCTCGGCGTCGCGGTCGCGGCGGTGATCCTGTCGCTGGCGGTCACCCTCACGGTCCGTCGCCGCGTGGTGAACGGGATCCTGCGCCTCTCCGGGGCCATGCGGGCCATCGCGGACGGAAACGACCAGACGCAGATCCCCGGCATGGGGCGCGGCGACGAGATCGGCGCCATGGCCGGGGCGGTCCAGGTCTTCAAGGACAACCTGATCCGCACCCGCCGGCTCGAAGCGGAGACGGCGCAGGCGCGTCTGGCGGCTGAGGAGCTGCGCAAGGTCGGCATGCACCAGATGGCCGACGGTTTCGAGGCGGCGGTGGGCGACATCATCGGCATGGTGTCGTCCGCCGCCACCGAGCTGCAGGCCACGGCCGAGACGATGACCGCGACGGCGCGGCAGACCGCGAGCCGGTCCACGCATGTGGCGGCGGCGGCCGAGCAGGCGGCCTCGAACGTCAGCACGGTGGCGGCGGCCGCCGAGGAACTCGGCTCGTCGGTCACGGAGATCGGGCGGCAGGTGGACGGCTCGGCCAACCTCGCCCGATCGGCCGTCACCGAGGCCGATCGGGCCGGCGCGCTGGTGCGCGAGCTGAGCACCACCGTGTCGCGGATCGGCGACGTGCTGGGTCTGATCTCCACCATCGCCGGCCAGACCAACCTGCTGGCGCTCAACGCCACCATCGAGGCGGCGCGGGCCGGCGAGGCGGGGCGGGGCTTCGCGGTGGTGGCCTCCGAGGTGAAGGCCCTGGCGACCCAGACGGCCAAGGCCACGGAGGAGATCTCGGGCCAGATCGCGCTGATCCAGACCTCCACCGGTCGGGCGGTGCAGGCGATCGGCTCGATCACCGGGCGGATCCGGGAGATCGACGGCGTGGCGACCACGATCGCGGCGGCGGTGGAGCAGCAGGGCGCCGCCACCCAGGAGATCGTCCGCAACGTCACCCAGGCCGCCACGGGGACGGGGGAGGTCACCAGCAACATCGCCGGCGTGGCCGGGGCGGCGGAGGAGACCGGAACGGCGGCCGGCCAGGTTCTGGGGGCGGCCTCCGCCCTGTCGCGCCAGTCCGAGCACCTGTCCGCCGAGATCGCCCGCTTCCTCGCGACGGTGCGGGCCGCCTGATCCGGTTTCGGGTCGATGGCCCCGCTCGTCCTGACCGGAACACCCCCCTCTCCCGTTCGTGAGTGGGTTGGGGTGAGGGGCGTGGACGTTTCGGAGATGTCGCACACTTCACCCCGTGCCGCACCGCGTGAAACATCGGGGCGCTCCCCCGTTGTTGCCATCGGGCAACCTTTCGGTGGATTCCTCGGAGGGCATGGAACCATCGCGCCCAGCGCGGAATGCGGGCCGCGACCGGTTCTCGGTCTGACCCCACCCCGCCGGCGAGCGGCTCGTTGGGCTCGCCAAGGCCGATTATCTCGCCCTGGTCGAAGGCGGCTACCGGACCCTGGCCCTTCGCCTCAAAGCGGACGCTCCGCCTCCGACCCGTAGCGTAAATCCGGCTACGGGAGCGGGGCTGCACGGGTCAGGAAATGTCCGTAACACGAGGAGACATCAAGCCCTGAATATCTGCAAAGGTCGCTTCCCACTCGGTCGCGAGCATTGGCATCAGACCGAAGAACCGCAGAAAGAAAGCCCCTTCAGTAGCAAGAAACGCCAACCGAGCACGCCGCGCAGCCGGGTCGTCGGCATGGAGCCCAATAGCTTGCTCCCGATACCACTGGCGCACGTCAACGAGATGCTCCGGTGTCTGAAGGAGAAGGGCAAGCAGGCTGGCAGCCCGGCGCTGGGTATCATCGTCATCCCGGCGCGTGACCTCGACATGCGCCGCGACCCGCGTTGTGAGCGAGGGATCATCCCCAGCGAGGGCATCAGCACGATGAGCATAATCTTGTATCCAGCGGCGCAGCATAGCTGCGATCAGCGCCTCCTTGGTGCCGAAGGATGATTGCACCCCGCCCTTGGTAATCCCAGCAGCCTTTGCCACAGCATCAAAGGTCAGCGCTGCTGCACCGTGTTGCGTGACGATGTCCTCCGCGGCTGCGAGCACATGGTCACGGTCGATCGTCTGGCGCCGTCCCATCGAGTGACCTTCCCCCTTGCAAAATTAAAATACGCTCGTATTTGAAAGCGAGCAAGTGATCCGATCGGGAGCAATTCCACTCTCAATTCGGCGGTCACGGACGTGGGAATGGCATGTCATGGCTTGGCTTTATCTAGTCGGAGCGGGGTTGCTGGAAATCGGTTGGCCAGTCGGTCTCAAGATGGCTCAGACGACAGAAACGCGCTGGACCGGCATCGCCGTAGCGGTCGCCTTCATGGCAGCGAGCGGGTTCCTGCTATGGCTTGCTCAGCGCGATATCCCGATTGGAACGGCCTACGCCATCTGGACCGGCATCGGCGCGGCGGGAACGTTCCTTGTCGGCGTGATGATCTACGGGGATCCGACGTCACTTGCCCGCTACGCAGGCGTCGCGTTGATCATCGCTGGGGTCATCACACTAAAACTGGCACACTGACCCGCGGAGCGGGGGTATGGTGGGAACGGAAGCTTCTCACCCGACTCAGACATAGGTCGCTGCT
>JAKONB010000413.1 GCA_022702195.1 Beijerinckiaceae bacterium
AGCTGCGGCGCCGCCCACTACGAGGCGGCGTGCGACGAAGGTTCGCTCGGAAGCGACCGAGGTCTTGCGTAGGCCCGGCCGGTCTTAGCGCCAGCACGAGACCCGTTGGAGACACCGCGACGCGAAAGGGGTCCCGGCGGAGACGCCGGAGCCCGGGACGCCGGGGAACCGGCAAAACATAGAGCGCAAACAAGGGTTCCGCGGCGTCCCGCGTCCCCGGTTTGGGTTTCTCTTAGGCCATGCCCCCGGCGCGAGAATCGCGCGCGGGGGTGAAGCCGCGTGGCTGGGTCGTTGGAAACGGGCTCTACTTGGACTTGTCGGCGATCGCCTTCAGGCCGGATTCGTAGATGCCCGTGATGGCGTCGGTGGCCACCGCGTCCGGCACGCCCTTGGCCTTGAAGGTCCCCTTCCAGCTCACCGTCGAGCCGGATCCCTTCGGCGCGACCGCCAGGGTGGAGCTGTAATCGGAGACGGGGAGTGGCCCCGAGACGATGGCGTAGGTGTAGTCCATCGCCGTGTCGTCGCGCGCGGTCTGCGATTCGACGAGGGTGCCGCCGCCCTTCAGGCCGAGCGTGCGCAGGCTCTTGCCGCCATCCTTCGACAGCACGCACGTCTCGACGACCGGGTGCCATTGGCCGATGCCGCAGAAATCCCCGATGGTCGCCCAGACCTTGGCCGGGGGGGCGGCCACGTCCACCGATTTCGCCACGTCGAGTGCGAGGCTCGGCGCGGTGCCGGCGAGGAGGACGAGGCCGGGCAGTGCGAGCCTGCGCAACAGAGGACGCGACATGGCGTTTCCTTCCCAAGAGTCTTGGTTCGCGGCCCGAATGGCCAGACCTGCGAGCTAGGCCGATCGCGGCCTCGGACAATGGCCGGATCTCCATTCCTCCGCATCGTGAACGGCCGGTCGATCGCGCCGATGCTTGTCAAGCGCCTGCCCGGGGGGTAGGAAACCCGCATCCGCAGACGGAATGGACCCATTTGGGCCGCCGCTGCCCTTCGGGAGAGACGAGCCTTGGCCAGCGCCGGCTCCACGCGCAGCACCGCCGACGCCGCTTTCGCGGCCGCGCGGACCTGCGCGCTTCTCTCCGGCCTGCTTCTCCTTACCTGCCCCTGAGGGCCGTCCGGGCGCGTGCGCCTGGGCCTTCAGGGGAGCGTATCGCGACACAACCACGCTCCGCCGGTGCGGTGGAGCCGATTCCAGGCGCGCTCGCCCGCAGCGACCGGCCCGCGCCGCGCAACAGGACACTTCCCATGACGGCTTCGACCCGCCCGACGACCAAGGACCGCGTCCTCATCTTCGACACCACCCTGCGCGACGGCGAGCAATGCCCCGGCGCCACCATGACTCTCGATGAGAAGCTGGCGGTGGCCGAGCTCCTCGACACGATGGGCGTCGATATCATCGAGGCCGGGTTCCCCATCGCCTCCATCGGTGATTTCGAGGCCGTGTCCGAGATCGCCCGCCGGGCCAAGCGCGCCACCATCGCGGGGCTCGCCCGGGCGATTCCCGCCGATATCGCGCGGGCGGGCGAAGCCGTCCGCCACGCCCCGCGCGGACGCATCCACACCTTCGTCTCGACCTCGCCGATCCATCTGGCGCATCAGATGCGCAAGACCGAGGACGAGGTGATCGAGATCATCCTGAAGACCGTGGCCCAGGCCCGCGACCTCGTGGACGACGTGGAATGGTCGGCCATGGATTCCACCCGCACGCCGATCGACTATCTCTGTCGCTGCGTCGAGGCGGCGATCCGCATGGGCGCCACCACCATCAACCTGCCCGATACGGTGGGCTACGCCACGCCGGACGAGTACCGCGCCATGTTCCGCGCCGTGCGCGAGCGGGTGCCCAACGCCGACAAGGCGATCTTCTCGGTGCATTGTCACAATGATCTCGGCCTCGCCATCGCCAATTCGCTGGCGGGCATCGAGGGCGGCGCCCGCCAGGTGGAATGCACCGTCAACGGCATCGGCGAGCGCGCCGGCAACGCCGCCCTGGAAGAGATCGTCATGGCGCTGAAGACCCGCGGCGACGTGATGCCCTACGAGACCGGCATCGAGAGCACGATGCTCACCCGCGCCTCGAAGCTCGTCTCGCACGCCACGAACTTCCCGGTGCAGTACAACAAGGCCATCGTCGGCCGGAACGCCTTCGCGCACGAGAGCGGCATCCACCAGGACGGCATGCTCAAGCACACGGAAACCTACGAGATCATGACGCCGGCCTCCGTCGGCGTCGCCAAGACCTCCCTGGTGATGGGCAAGCATTCGGGCCGCGCGGCCTTCCGCTCCAAGCTGGAGGAACTCGGCCTGTCGTTGAGCGACAACCAGATGCAGGACGCCTTCGAGCGGTTCAAGGCGCTCGCCGACCGCAAGAAGCACGTCTACGACGAGGATATCGAGGCGCTGGTCGACGAGAATCTCGCTACGGCCCATGACCGGATCCGCCTCGTCTCGCTCTCGGTGATCGCCGGCACCCGCGGGCCGCAGCGCGCCACCCTGAAGCTCGCCATCGACGACCGCATCGTGACCGAGGAGGCGGACGGCAACGGGCCGGTGGATGCGGTGTTCAACGCGATCCAGGCCCTGGTGCCGCACGACGCCCAGCTCGAACTCTACAAGGTCGATGCGGTCACGGAGGGCACCGATGCCCAGGCCGAGGTCTCGGTGCGCCTCAAGGCCGGCGAGCGCAGCGTGACGGCCCGGGGCGCCGACCCGGATACCCTCGTCGCCTCGGCCCGGGCCTACCTCTCGGCCCTCAACAAGCTCTCGGCCTCGGCCGTACGCCTGCACGCCCAGCACGCCGCGGCGGTTTAGCCGAGAAAATACCGCCCCGGGGCTGGACACCCCCGGGGGGCTTTGCTATCAGCCCCCTCGTCGCGGCGGGTTTGGTGGCCCGCAGTGATCGCCGCAAGGCAACGGGTGCATAGCTCAGTTGGTAGAGCAGCTGACTCTTAATCAGCGGGTCCAAGGTTCGAACCCTTGTGCACCCACCAAATACCTCAAACACCCAGGCCAAGGCCTAGTTGCCGGATGTCTCCCATGGGAGAGATATGGGGACTGAAGACAGGGGAGCGACGCTTTCGGGCGCACCGCTCCATCCCCTCGTTGTGGCGGATTGGTGGGCCGCAGCGAGCGCCGCAAGGCAATGGGTGCATAGCTCAGTTGGTAGAGCAGCTGACTCTTAATCAGCGGGTCCAAGGTTCGAACCCTTGTGCACCCACCAAGCCTCTCAAGCGCTGAGGCACATTCGCGGCATACGCCACTGGGGCGGGGACGCCTCGCGCGATCAGCCGCTGCGCTGCGCTCAGCCCTTCACAAGATCGCGCTCTTTCGGATCTGATCCGCCGCCTCGCCGAGCGCTGGGGCCGCGACGGCCTCGCCGTGAGCACGCGCTCACGGTCCGCTGCGCGGACGATTGGCGCCACCTCGCCCAAGAGTCTCCGGGTGTCCGGAAATGCCTCCCCGTCGGCCCAGGTGCAGCAACCAACGATCGCACGCTGACGGTGGCCGGCATCACGAAGCGCCATCACCGTTCAATCATCGGCGAGGTCAGGAATCTGGTTGCCGCGTGTGAAGGCACACTTTGCTTGATAGGAGGGCATATCGCTCAAGGAATAGGCGAAGATGCCCGTCCGTTCATCATGATGTTACCAGCCTTACGGAAGGACATCATGAAGATCCTCACGCCTCTGATCCTCGCCGCCCATCTCGTCGGCTTCGCCACCGGCGGAGCGGTCGCCCAATCCGCGCGGTGGAACGCCCTCAGTCAGCCGCCGACCTATCGGGCGGCGGAACAACGGGTGGAGGCGCAGACCACGAACCCGCGCCGCGATCCCACCGGCATCCTGCGGGGACAAGGCGTGAGCAGCCTGTATGGCGGCATGGGGAATATGGGCGGCGGATCGGGCCGCAGCGCCAATACCGGCATCGGTCTCGGTGGGCTCGGTGCGTCCCAGGGCGCGCGCAACTGACGCGTTCTGTGCCGAAGCGGTGACCGGTCCGGCGCGATGACATACGACACGGCAAAAGGGCTCGAGCGCCCGTCGCGATCCGAGGATCCTGGCCGACGCTCGAGCCGCTCGTCGGCTCGGTTCAGGCCGCTCGGCTGCCGGTTTTTTCGGGGTGGGATTGCGCGGGCGCATCCGTCGTCTGCGCAAGGCTGCGCAGGGCCGCCACCATGTCGTCGGTCTGGGTATCGAGTTCGGATTGGCTGATCCAATCCGGTCCGCGCTGGCGCGAGATGTGGACGGCTGCCAGGACCGCGCAGAGGCTGCCGCCGAGCGGGGCCGCCAGCACGGCCGAGACCAGGCCGAGGGGCGCGAGGAGCGAGACGGTGGCGAGGCCGCCGCCGATCGCGGCGAACATCAGGACGAACATCGTCAAGTCCCTCGAGCGACCGGGCTGGATGCACGGCCATGCAAGGACGATGCGGCACGATCGTAAGAATCCAGTTAATCCCGGTCCGCGCCTTGCCGGACCGGCGCCGGCCGCGTGTATCGAGGGTTTCGGCTCACATATCGGGATGGGAATGGTCGGGACAGACAGGCGCGATCCGTCGCGGGCGGAGGTGGTGGTGATCGGGGGCGGCATGGTCGGGCTTGCCTCCGCCATCGCTCTGAGGGAGCGCGGACTGGACGTGCTCCTGTGCGATCCCGGCGAGGCGCGGGCGCGGACCTCCTTCGGCAATGCCGGCGTGCTCAGCCGGGGCTCGATCCTGCCCATGGCCGGGCCGGCTTTGTGGGGAAAGCTCCCCGCCTATCTGCGCAACGCCGACCGGTCCCTGCGCCTGCGCCACGCCCATGTGCTCCGCGTGCTGCCCTGGACGGCGCATTTCCTCGCCGCGGCCCGGGCCAGCGCCTGGCGGCGGGCGGCGGCGGCCCTCGCGCCGCTCACCGCCGCGGCCTATGGCGAGCATGAACGCCTCGCCGCGCGGGCGAGAGTGTCCCATCTTCTGCGACGCAACGGCTGGATCAAGCTCTACCGCACCGAGGCCGCCTTCGCGGGCGCCGCCCTGGAGCGCGAGATCCTGCGCGATCACGGGGTCGCCCTCGACATCCTCAACGGCGCAGCGCTCCGCGACCTGGAACCGGCCCTGGTCCGGCCCTACGCCCGGGCCATGCTGCTGCCGGAGACGGGGGCGGTGGGCGATCCGGGCGCCCTGGTGGAGGCCTTCGAGGCCCTGTTCGCCGACCTCGGCGGCCGGCGGATCAATGCCGGCATCACCGGCCTGACCCCCGGGGAAGGGGGCTGGGTCCTGCGCCACGACGCCGGCGAGGTCCGCGCCCGCCAGGTGGTGCTGGCCGCTGGCGCGGCTTCCGCCGCCATCGCCCGGCCGCTCGGGTACCGCTTCGCCTTCGCCGCCGAGCGGGGTTACCACCGCCATTACGCGCTCCATCCCGAGAGCCCGCCCCTGACCCGGCCGGTCCTCGACACCGGCGCGGGCTCGATCATCGCGCCGATGGGCGAGGGACGTGTCCGCGTGCTCTCCGGCGTGGAACTCAACGCCCGCGAGGCGCCCCCCGATTACCGGCAGATCGAGGCCGCCTCCACCGAGGCCGCCGGAACTTTGCGCCTCGGCAACACCCTCGACAACCAGCCCTGGATGGGGGCGCGCCCTTCGACGCCGGACGGGATGCCGGTGATCGGCCGGGCGCCCCGCCATGCGGGGCTGATCTTCGCCTTCGGACACGGGCATATCGGCCTCTCCACCGGCCCGATCACCGGGCGTCTCGTGGCGGATCTCGTCACCGGATCGGAGCCCACCGTGCCGCTGGCCCCGTTCGCCCCCGAGCGCCTGCTGCGCTGGCCGCGCCTGCGCACCGGATCGGTCGCCTGACGCACCGGACGGAACCCGCATTGACGCATCCGCGTGCAGGTTGCATGTCGATTCCGTCGGAGTCGCCCGAGGCGGCCGCGTGCCCTGTCCCACCGCCGGAGACTCGATCGCGATGCGTCTGAGGGTGCGTCTCGACGGGCGTCATATCCGCCGCTGGCACCTCGGATTGCTCGGGGGGGCCGCGGCCCTGCCGGGCGTCTCGGTCTCGGTCGAGACGAGACCCGCTCCCGAGGCGCTGCCGGACAATGCAGGCGTGCTGTTCCGGCTCGAGGCGCTCATCGCCCGGCTGCCCCGCGACGGGGCCTCGGCGGCGGTCCCGCCCGGCGCGCTGTCGGCCTATCCCGGCCCCGATCTCGAGCCGCCGGACCTGATCCTCGACCTGTGCGGCGACGTGCCGTCGAACGCGAGCGAGCGCGTCTGGCGGCTGGCCTTCGACGGCGTCTGCGGCGAGGCGGGCCTGTTCGCCGCCCTGGTCGATGGCCGTCTGCCCATCGTCACCCTGCGTGAGGGGGCGCGGCTCGTGGCCTCGGGCCGCCTCGGCACCGAGCGGCGCGGCGTGATCCTCAGCGCTTTCGAGGATGCGTTGGTGCGCAGCACCGGCCTGATCCTGTCCGCCCTCGTGGGCGGCGCGCCGAGGCTCGACCCATCGGCCCTCGACCCTTTGCCGCCGCCCCCGCCCGTCGCCCTGTCGGCCCGTCTTCTCGGCGCCCGTGCCCTGCGGATGACGGCGCGGGCAGTGGCGCGCCGTCTCTACCACCTCTGCTACCGGGCGCCGCATTGGCGCGTGAGCTGGCGGCGCCTCGCGGGACCTGACCTCATCGACCTGCGCGCGCATCCCGAGGGCGGCTGGCGCGACCTGCCCGATGACGGGCGGCGCTTCTACGCCGATCCGTTCCCGATCCGGAGGGACGGCGTCACGACGCTGTTCGTGGAAGATTTCGCGCACACCACCGGCAAGGGCATCATCTCGGCGATCGCCTTCGGTCCCGAGGGGCCTGCCGGCACGCCCGTGCCGGTGCTGGAGGAAGCGCATCACCTCTCCTACCCGTTCGTCTTCGCCCGCGACGGCGCGACCTGGATGATCCCGGAGAGCGGCGCCCACGGCACGGTCGACCTCTACCGTGCCCGGGCCTTCCCGGGCGGCTGGGTGAAGGAGGCGACGCTCCTGTCCGGGCTGACCGCGAGCGACGCCACCCTGGTGGAGCATGGCGGGCTGTGGTGGATGTTCGCCACCGTGCGGACCTTCGATCCCGCCGCCCATCCGCGCGCGGCTCTGGGCTCGTACTCGGACGGGCTGCATCTGTGGTCGGCCCCCGATTTCCGCGGCCCCTGGACCGCGCATCCGGGCAATCCCGTCCTGGTCGACATCGCGGCGGCCCGCTCCGCCGGTCGCATCGTCGCGCGCGGGGGCGCGCTCATCCGTCCGGTGCAGGATTGCCGGCGGGGTTACGGCGAAGCCCTGGCGCTGGCGCGGATCGACCGCCTCGACGGGGGCGGCTACCGGCAGACCGTCGAGACGATCCTGCGGGCCGGTCCAGGTTTTCCCGGCAACCACCTCCACACCCTGAACCGATGCGCCGGGCTGGAAGTCATCGATGGGTCCAGTCGCCTGTCGCGCCTCACGTTCCGGCGGTAGAGGGGGCTTTATCGGCGGTTGAGGTCCGGCATGCCACTCAGACTTGCGGATAGGTGCGGATAAGCACGGGGATCGTTCGCCTTTTCCCATCGTCACATGCTAAACCGTACCAATCCCGCCTGAAGCCGATCCGCGCGAAGGTGTGTGGACTGCCCTCCCGCCGCCCGACCGCTTGTCTTCGCGGTCCATCCGGCACGCATCGTGACCGCATCGGTCGCTGAGCCGGGCGAGGCCAACCTCGCCGGGGCTTGCGCATGATGTCGTGGCTGCGACGCAGGGAGGGGTCGAGGATAGGAATGCGATGAGCGACGAGACCGACGCCCGGACCCGATCCGAAGAGCGTGCCGAGCGCGCCGAACGGATGGCCAAGGAGGGTGCCCAGGCCATGGCGGAGCATCTCGCTTCGGTGAAGGCGGTGGACGACCGCACCGTGAAGCTGCGTGCTCTGCGTCTGGCCAAGGAAGCCGCCGATGCCGAGGCCAAGGCGGCCGCCGCGGCCGCGGCGCCTCCGAAGCGCAAGCGCTCCTGAGCCGGCCCCGAGGAAGAGTCAGATGGCATTCGAGCGCTCCCGTCGCCCGAGCGACCCCCGCCAAGCGGCCGAGGCCGCCTTCAAGGCAGCGACCACCAAGCCGAGCGAGTCGGCGTCCCGGCCCGCCGCCAAGCCCGCCGCCGTGGCGGGGCAGGCCACCGCCCCGGTGCCCGGCGCCCGCGAGATGGTGACCCTGCGCCTCGACCGCGCCGTTCTGGAGCATTTCCAGAAGGACGGCCCCGGGTGGCAGGATCGGATCAACGCGGCGTTGAAGGCGACGGTCGGTCTCTGATCATCCCGGGTCTTGAATGACACGTGCGCCCCCAGAGGGGCCTGCGTTTCGTGACCGGGCTTCGACCTGCGACGCCGGCACGGCGCGAGAACCTTCGGCTCGAATCCGATACAGTCCCCACTCGATCGGAGCGGTGACTGTGTCGATTCAGTCCGCGCGGTGGTCTCGATTCGCCGAACCCGGTCGACGCCGACCGTCTGTCCGACTGGCGCAACTCGGGATGGCGCTCAGGGTCAGGTCATCCGCCGCCGCAGGGCACGCGATCCGAAGTGAAGCATCGCGAACCAGAAATCGAGACGCCCGGCACCCGCCAGAACCCTCCTCCATCGCCGCTGTCGCAGGCCCTCGCGCACGCGGACGTAAGCCTGCAGCACCCGCATCGATCTGAGATAGGCGTCGTTCGCCTGGCGCAGACGCCGATCCGAAGTGTCGCCGATGGCCAGCGGTTCGTAGGCGGCCCGCATCGCGTGAAGGTCGGCGCTGGTCAGACTGCGCGACAACGAGCCCGCCAGGATGCGGTAGCGGTAATGCGGGCGGCCGGAGACGATGAGGTCCGTCCCGGCCAGGAGGCAGCGCAGGCAGAGATCGAAATCTTCCCCGATGCGGATCCGCTCGTCATAGCGGATCGCGTGGCGTGTCAGGAATGACCGCGCGAAGATCGGCTTGAGATAACCGAGATTGGCGCCGCCCCCGGTCAGGCGATTCTGCAGCAGATACTCCGCCAGATCGACCCGCAGTTCGTGTCCGTCCCGGAGATTGGGCAGCAACCGCCAGGATTTCCCAGGCTCTTCGTCGAGGAAGCGCTCGGCATTGTCGGCCACCACGTCGCTGCCCGTGCGCCGCGCCAGCGCGATGAGATCGCGTCCCCGCGTCGGTCCGACCAGATCGTCGGCATCGAGAATCGCGATCCAGGTTCCCTGCGCCCGATCCAGGGCGAGGTTGCGCGCCGCCGATGGACCGCCACCCCGCGCGCGACGCAGCAGCACGACCCGCCGGTCGCCGTCCGCGATCGTCTGGACCCGCGCCGCCGTATCGTCCGTTGAGGCGTCATCGACGACGATGACCTCGACGGTGATCTCGGTTTGAGCCAGGGCGGAGGTGATCGCAGCCTCGATCCAGGGCGCCGCGTTGTAGGCGGCCACGAGGAAGCTGAGATCGGGTGCGCTGAGACCGGATGCCTGGCTACCCGAGGCCTGGGGAGGGGAAGACCCCTGGGGGGCGGAACTGGACATCGGCCGGAGCTAGATGCCCGGCCCGGCGCGGTACATCTGCGCCGCGGCTTCCGGTTTGAACGCTTGCCGCACGCGGCGAAAGCCACGCGGGAAATGCCAGCGCATCCAGGTTTTGGCCTGCATCAGGTAGTCCTTGAAAGTTCTCGGCCGCGCCCGCGCGAAATCTGTGCCGGCAGACTGGGCGGCCGAGAAGAACGCATCGCTGTAATGCACGCGAAAGCTCGCGTTCCATGGCTTGTAGGAGGTCGTGTAGTGAATGAGACTCGGGTTTGCGCGTAAGCGGGCATAATCCACCGGACTGAGGCCCAGGAATTCCGCCGGAACGTCGGCACAGCGCGGTTGGAAGTTCCATTCCAGTCCGACGAACCGAACGTGGCCGCGCAGTACGATGTTGAGCCCGTCCTGATCCATCCACGTCAGGCGTTCGATCTCGCGCGCGAGGAAATCCAGCACCCGGCGCTCGCAATCCAGGGCTCTCCAGCGTTCCATGTCGATGAGAAGCATGCCGGCATTGAAGTAGGGTTCGTCGGGACCAAAGCCGATGGCCGCGAGATCCATCCGGAAGTGGTCGCGCACGGCCGCCAGGACCGCTCCGTCGAGGGGGGTGGTCCAGAGCGGGGTCAGATCGGCGCAAACGATCGTGTCGGCGTCGAGGTAGAGCACCCGCGCATGCCGTGGTGCGATGAAGCGGTCGAGGAGGATCCGCGTATAGGTGCTGCGACTGATATGTGCCGTGACCGGCAGATCGGGCAATTGCGCCTCGTCGAGGTCGCAGCGATGCAGTTGAACGTCGGAGCGGTTCGCGATCACCGGCGTGAAGATCGCCTCGAACTGCTTGGGATCGAGATTGGGACCGGCGATGTAGACCTCGAACCTCGTCGTCGGATTGCTCCGGAGGATCGAGGCGAGCGTGATGCCCGCCTGCGGCAGATAGGCCGAGTCCACGCAGAGCAGAACGCAGATCGGGGCGTGCGCGAGATCGTTCGTCGGATGGGGTGTCGGCCGCGACGGTGTCTGGAGCATGGTGCGATCCGCGTTGAGAGTTTCACGACTGGCGGGACGTTCCGGAGCGGCTCTCCCTGATCTTCGGATCGGGCGAATCGCCCGATCGCCGGGGGGCCGTATGGTCTTGCACCGCACCCACCGCCACTCCGGTGGGATATGGGCGGTCGGACGATCCGCTGCCTTGCGGGGCGTCACGTCACGATGCGAGTGGTCGGGACAGGCCGTCACTGAGAACGGGCGAGTTGCGTCGCCCGGATACGAACGAAGTCCGGAAGGATCCCGCGCTCTCGCGCAGGATACCGAGGAAGTCTCGGGCTGACAGACGACCCTGACCGACGAAGTAGACACCCACCAGAAGCTTGCGCAGGAATTCGCGCATGAGCGCCGGTTTGTGACGCGCATGACGCGCCAGGACGATGGTCGCACCGCGGAAGTAGCGAATGGCGGCCTTCCGGTCCGCGACCGGATGGCCGACGAGCGCACGATCGACGAAGACCGTCTCCCGGCCGGCCAGGAAAGCGCGGACGCCGTAATCCGTGTCCTCCCCCCCCCGAGCCGGCGTTCCGAGGCCCAGCGCCGGATCGAAGGCGCCGAGCGCCGTGGCCAACCGCCCACGAACGAAGAGGCTGTTCGACATGGTCAACCGAACGACGGTCGCAGCTTTTGCCGGCGTCATCGCCTTCAGGACGTCGGAGGCATCGTCCGGCTCGAGCGACACGCGGCAGAGAAGGAGGTCGAGCCTTGAACGCTCGTGAAACGCGTTCTTCAACTGGGCGAGAAGACCGTCCGGGTACCAGCAATCGTCGTCCGGAAAGGCGACGATATCGTCTTCGCCGAACGGCGCTTCCGCGAGCGCAGCGGCCATGAGGTGGTTGCGTGCCCCCGAGATCGACATCCGTCCAGGCATCACGCAGAGGCGGCTCTGGACAGGCAAGCGGGCCAGGCGAGCTGCGACCACCTCGGCGGAACAGTTCTGGAACAGCACGTGGACGCGCAGGTCCATCCCGGAGGCTTCGCTCCGCGCAATCGACTCGATCAGGCGGTTGAACGTGGCCTCGCGCTCGCCGCTGAGATCCGTCGTCGTGAAGAGATGGATGGTCATGGGCGGCTGATCCCAAATGCGAGGGTCTTGGTCATGCGATTCTCGTCAGGGGCTGGTCGGACCGGGTTCCGACCGGGGTCCCGGACACGAACAGCAGGCGCAGGCCGATCCGGTAGCGCAGGACGATGGCGCCATAAGCGATCGCCGCGACCCCGAGGGCGACCCCGCAGGCCGTCAACCACGACCCGAAGCTCAAACCCGATCCGAGGCCGGTCAGAGCGGCGAGGGCGGCGAGAAGCAGCACCGGCACTGCGATGACGAGCCACGTCGCCGAGCGGGTAAAGGCCTGCTCGCGCATGGCCCGGCGGGTGTAGATCAAGAGTCCCACGAACTCGCCGACCGCGATGCCGCCGAGAAACAGCGTCACGTCGCGCTGCCACAGGAGCAAAGCCGCGCCCGGCAGCACGGCGAGGGCGGATGCGATGGAGCCGAACGCGATCAGCCGCGTCTGGCCCGACGCATAGGCCTGCGGCACGGGCAGCAGCATCAGGAACTTGATGCAGACGCTGATGCCCGCCACGCACATGAACAGGCGGGTGGGCTGGTAGGCCGGCCCGAACACGAAAGCCAGAACCTGATCGCCCACGAGGCTGAGCCCGAGCCCGTAGGCGAAGGCGATGCAGGACAGGATACAGGCCCAGGTATCGAACAAGGCGGATCCGCGATTGCGCTCGTGCTGGTCGACGAAGAGCGGCAGGAAAATGCTCGTCAGGAACTTGGCGAGAACGGTCCGGGGAAGCGTCGCCGTTCCGTACGCGACGTTGTAGATGGCCAGCACGGCCGGTCCGAGCAGGCCGCCGACGAGGAGACGGTCCGACAGGCTGATCGAGACGGCAAAGCCATTCACGAGCAGGGGGCGGCCGAACCGGCTGACCTCCCGCGTCGCGTCCCGGTTCCAGGTGAGCCGGTAGGGCTGCGGCGACAGCAGGTGCGAGAGCGCGACGGTGGTGACCGCCGTAGCCAGCATCCCGTACAGCATGCAGTCGAAGCTCCCCAGCACCCAGGCCAGGGTGATGGTCACGACGGCTCCGGCGATCTGGGCGGCCGTCAGCACCGTCGCCTCGCGCCAGAACACGTATTGGCGCATGGCTTCCTTGACGCCGAAGTTCTCGAAGCCCCGGATCATGACGACGATGCCGAGCAGCGCGTAGACGCCGAGGGATTGCTCGGCGCCGAACAGGCCGGCGATCCAGGGCGACAGCGCCACCAGGATCGTGCCGATCAGCGCCGCGCGGATCAGAGCGAGCGCCTGAAGCGTGCCCATCATGATCGCGGGCGGCAGCGACAGGGTCTTGCGCACCGCGAAGACCGGCAATCCGAAATCGGTAAGCACCTCGAGCATCCCGATGACCACCGAGAGCGAGATCGCGAGGCCGAACTCGTGGGGCGAGATGAGACGGGCCAGCGCGATGTTGCGCAGGAACGGCAGGACCGCTTCCAGCATGTTGGCGACGAAGAGCGGGGCGCTCGCCCCGATCCCACCGCGCGTCGCCTGCGCCCCGCCCCGCATCGGCCAGACCCGTCGGATCATGATCGTCCGATCCCGAGCGCCTGAAGCATGTCGGAGGCCAGGATGCGATCGCCCGATGACGGCAGCAGACCGAAGGACGGCGAGTAATCCCACAACGCCCAGCCCCAGCCGCGGGTGTCGCAGGCCTCGCGGACGCCGCGGACCCAGGCGAGCCGTGCGTCGTGGGGTGCCTCGCGGTCGTAGACCCCGAACTCGCCGACATAGAGCGGCGGTCCGCCCTGCGCGGTCTGCCAGCGTGCCAACCGGTCGAATTGCGTCGCCATCGCCGAACGAGTGAAGTTGCCGGCCGCGATCTCGCCCTTGACGAAGCCGCGTGCCTCCCCGTCCAGCGTCGCCCCGGCGGCGGCCGATTCCGCGTCCTGCGGTTCGATCGGCCAGCCGAGCCCGCGCACCCGGCGCGCCACGTCCCAGCTCCAGGTCGTGGCCTGATGCGTGAACAGCAGCGGCGCGTAGCAATGGACGGTGTAGACGACCTTCGGATCGTCGTAGGCCGCGAACGCGACCAGATCCTCGATGCCGCTCCAGCCCCCGCCATTCGCGATCACGCTGCCACGCCAGCCGGCGGCCCGTATCGCGCTCAGCGCCTGGCTCTGAAGCGCCCACCAGACCTGGCCCTTGAGCGGTTCCGGCTCGTTCAGGATCTCGAGGGAGAAGTGATCGCTCTGCATCGGCGCGAGTGCGGCGGCGAGCGTCGACCAGCCGGTCACGAAAGCTTGCGCGCCGTCCGGAGTCAGCAGGGCGTCCTTGTCGTGTCCGACCGGATGGAGGTCGACGATCGCGGCGAGTCCCTGCGACGCGATGGTGGAGAGCGCCGCGCGCAGGGCGGCGAAGACGGGTTCCACCAGTTCGGTGCCGGACTTGGCCAGCACGATGGCGGGATCGACCGGCACGCGGACATGGCGGAAGCCGGCCTGGGCGATCCGCGCGAGGTCGGGCCGCCCGACGAAGCCCGTCAGATGTGCCGGGCCATAGCCCTGATTGCTCTGGGCAAACCAGTGCGAGAGGTTGATGCCCCGCATCGGCGCCTTCGGACCTTCAGGCGTGGCGGCCCGGCTTCCCAGCGGGAGAGCCAAGGCCGCCCCGGTCAATCCACCGATCACCGCGCGTCGATCGATCAAACTCCGAACACCCACTCCCGATGCGACCTTCACTGCGAAACGCCCGGCACTTCGGTGTTGAGCGCGACCTCGACGGTGTCGCCGGGGCGCATCGGCGTGTCCTCGCTGGCGGTCTCGGTGCTGCCGCCGTCGAGGGCCGAATGCACGATCCGGATCGTGGGTTTGGCATTGCCGCCGCGGGTGAGCTGCGAGCGGATCATCCCCGTGTAGGTGATCTTCTCGCTCACCGCCTGAAGACGCGACCGCACTCCGGCCAATTCCACCGTCGCCTCCTCGATATCCTTGAGGATTTCGAAGCGAGCCTCCTCGTCGAGCCGGACGACCTTGCGCGCCGCGTCGTCGCGCTCCCGGATCGTGTTGATGAGTTGCACGCCGGTTTGCAGCGACTGCGTCGCGGAGAACAGGAACAGCCGGCGCGACTCGGAGAGCCGCGTCATCGACAGGTTTCCACGCTCCGAGAATTCCTTGAGTTTGTTGTAATCGTTGGTGTCGACCTGAACGTTCTCGTCGTCCCGCGACTGGCGCGCGCGCAGGAGTCCGATCTGATCGTCCGTCACGGCGACCGCCCGCTGCAGGAACCCCCGCTCGGCCGTGTAGCGGGACCGCGCGACCTCGAGCTGCTGGCGGGCCGTCTCCCGCGTGGTGTCCAGGAACTCGCTCGAGAGCGGCGCCTGGGTCAGCTCTTTCAAGGTCTTCTGATCGGTCTTGGTCTCCTCGGAATTCTTGTCTCGACCGGACTCGCCCCCAATGCTGGCGAGTTGGGTCTTGAGCCGCCAGATCTTGGCTTGGGTCTTCACGTACTGCATCCAGAGAGTCTGGTAGTCGTTCCGAAGGTCGGCGGATTCGAGGAAGGGATTGTTCATGCGGAACCGCATGATCTCGTAGCCGCCGGCCAGTGCGACGGCCTGACGGACGGTCATGCCCGGACGAAACGCCTGCTCGCCGGGCTTCGACACATCGCCGTTCAGATAGACCGGCCGGAACTCCGCGATGCTCATGGTCACACTGTCGGGCGTGATGGCCGTCACGCTCTCGACTCCCGTCGGCATGCGCTGTTGATAGAGCTTGCGCGAATACTGCTCCTTCACCAGCGTCTGAGCGGCGTCGAGGTCGAGCCCGGCGACGGCCACGGGCTTGATCATCGGCAGCGTCACGAGGCCGTCGGGATCGACGATGCTGCGCTGCTTCAGATCGGGGATCCCAGCCACCGACACCTCCAAGGTGTCGCCCGGTCGAATGAGATACCGTGCTTGCGCGCCGGTGGAGATGGCCAAAGCCATCACGCCGATGACGCAGCCGCCCGCACGCGTCAGAAAGCAGTTCCACGACATGGCTGCGACCCTTCGAAACTGAATGGAAAGCGCCACCGGTGGAGGGGCGACTCAAGAACATGGATTGCGTGCCGTCACACGGTCCGACGTGACGATCAGACTGGCTGCGACGCCAGCGCTGCGGCGCCGGAGCTAATAGGCCGTCCGACTGACCAGCATTTCCTGAACGGTTTCCGCGATGATGCGAACGTCCATTCCCAGACTGGCATGATGGATATAGATGAGGTCGAGGGCGATGCGCCGCTCCATGTCCGCCACCTCGGGCGTTTCGCCACGCGCACCTCGGACCTGGGCGAGTCCGGACAATCCGGGCCGCGCTGCGAAGCGATCGCTGTAACGGTCGATCTGTCCGCCGAAATAAATGTCGTGGGACAGGGCATGTGGACGCGGCCCGATCAGGGACATGTGTCCGCGCAGGACATTCACCAATTGCGGCAACTCATCGATGCTCGTGCGGCGGATGAAGCGGCCAACCGGCGTCACGCGCGGATCGCCGCGCGTTGCCTGAACGACGTGATCCGTATCCGCCGTCATGTACATCGAACGGAATTTCCAGATCTCGAAAGGCTTGCCACCCGCACCGCAGCGTTTCTGCCGAAAAATGACCGGACCCTGCGACGTGCTCTTGATGATCAGCGCCACCAGAAGCAGAAGCGGCGCTAGTAGAAACAACAGAGTCAGTGCGCCAGTGGCATCGAGAACGCGCTTCTGCGGTGAGTTAAGATAAGACCGTGTCGAAAGAGGATGTGATTCCGTGTTTGACGGTTCAGGAGCGTTCGGCACCCGAAGAAACTGCAGGGGAAGCGGCTTGCGCCAAATCATCGATATGGCAGAGCTTGCCTTACGCATTTGCCAAGGCGCAATCTTCGGTTCTGATGATTGGATTTCCATGCGTTATACCTGATGCGTGCACTGCACACACGTTAAGTCGGAATTTTAACGTTTCGTCAATCCTCTGATACTACGCGGTTACAGGCCGCCCACTTTTATTGCTCAAATTTTATGCATATAATTTGCTGTTGCGAGGGAACCCTTTGGGCACCGCTCGTCCGCCCCGGGTTGACGGCGGGTGCGGCGAATTTGTCGCGTTTCGTACAATATCCATGGTGCAGGGCAGCACGGATGCTGCGGCGAATATTGCTGTGCACCATTTTCATGAAATTTGCGGTTGTGCTTGTCTTGATCCTTTATATTCCTTGACAAGGCACGGTGCGGTGCAAAATTTTATTTGAGGGCTATCCAGCGCAGTCTTCAGCGGCGCATAAGTGCGCAAAAGTATATTTATGCATATTGATTGAAGAAAACGGATTAGAAAAACAATGGCCCCATTTTTGAGGCGCTGTGATACGACCGAAGCATGATATCGCAAAATCTCACGAAAATTTGAATTAACATTTGTTGTCTGCACAAATTTTAGCCAATAGAAACACAGTTGAGAAGGGATCGGGTTGACGCTACGTTTACTTTAGCCCCTCGAGAGCGGTGTTTTAATCCGACGAGGAAGGGTTCCATTTCTTTTTGGCTTTTCCGCATCTTGGAACTCGCCGGACTGATTTCTGGCGATGGCGGAGCCAAGCATACGTCTCGTGCTGCGACGTCTGTAGCCTTGGTATCGATTTCGCACGCATGACGCAGGGGGAATAGTCGTATGGGAGACAATCCAAGGTTGGGAAGCTTGTTGCGCGGCGCCGAGCCCCATCCCAGTGCCGCCATGGCCTCGGTCGGGTCCCCCGCTCCTTTGTCGACGGCCATGACCGCACTGCGAAGGCACTGGAAGACGATCGCGCTGACGAGTGCCGCGACCGTGGCGGCCGCGGTCCTGTATCTCGCCGTCGCGACATCCCAATACACGGCGACGGGCCTGATCCTGATCGATACGAAGAGCGGAACGTCGATGCGCTCCGGCACGCCGGCTCCCTCGGATGCGAATGTCGACTCGGCCAATATCGAGAGCCAGATCGAGTTGCTCAAATCCGAGCGCGTGCTGCGCCGGGTCGTCGTGACGCAACACCTCGAAAACGACCCGGCGCTCCAGCCGGGTCCGATCGGGCGCGCCCTCGATGCGGTCAAGCGTACGATCGTTTTCTGGAAATCCGCTTCGGAGCCGCAGGCCGGGGACGATCCGGAGGTGACGGCCGCTGCCCGGCAATTGCAGAAACTCACCACCGTCAAGCGTCTCGGAATGACCTACGTGGTCGAGATCTCGGCGACTCTTCCGAGCGGTGTCCAGGCGGCCGACGTCGTGAATGCGTATGCAGATGCGTTCATTCAGGATCAGATGCAACTGCGAGAGGATATCGCGCGACGGATCAGTGGATTGTTGCAGGCGCGGACGACGGAGCTGCAAGCGCAGACGCAGAAGGCCGAGAACGACGTCGAGCAATTCAAGTTTTCCGGCTCGTTGTCCGGCGAAAATTCGGCTCAGGCACGCGTGCAGCTCAAGAACCTCGAGAGCACGGCGCAGACCTATCGGGTGCTTCACGACAAGTTCCTCGAGCGTTACGCCGAAACCTGGCAGCAGCAATTTATGTCCCTGCCCGATGCTCAGGTCGCGAGTCGGGCTTACCCGCCTCAGTCCAAGAGCGCGCCGAAATCGGCCATCATTCTCGCGGCCGCGCTGTTCGCGGGAGCCGCTCTCGGCCTCGTCCTGGTGATCACCCGTGATCGCCGGATCATTGGGCTGGAGCCCTGAATCCAGAGCCGGAAAGACGATCGACCCCGCGTGCACCCGTTCAGCCTCGTCTCTGCCAACACGGCTGCCATCTTCCAGGAGATCCTTTCATGCTGACCGCTGTCGATATATTGGGCATTCGCGTTCATTCAGGCTCAGTCGACAATGTGATTCAGCACATTGATCAGCGGATGCAGCAGAATGAGGTGACTCGCATCGCGTTTCTCAATGCTCATCTGTCAAATATCTGTTCCACGAACACGGATCTTCGCGACTGCTTGGACAATTTTCTCGTCCTCAACGACGGGGTTGGGCTCGATATCGCGCGCCGTGTCCTCCATGGCAAACCCTTCCAGGACAACCTCAACGGCTCGGATTTCATCACGAACTATCTCGATGGCACCGGACACGACCTGCGTATCTTTCTGCTGGGATCGCGAGAGGACGTCGTGGCCAAGGCCGGTGAGACCATTCAGTCCCGCTGGCCGCGCCATCGCGTCGTCGGGCATCACCACGGCTTCCTCGAGGAGACCGATGTCGCCCGCCTGCAGGCGCTGATCACCGAGAGGCAGCCCGATCTTCTCCTGGTGGGCATGGGCAATCCCCGTCAGGAGCGCTGGATTTCCGCATCCGTGCCGGGGGTCTGCGACAACGCGATCGCGGTCGGCGCCTGGTTGGACTTCGTCTCCGGCGCAATTCCCCGTGCGCCCGCCTGGGTGCGCCGTGCGCGCCTCGAATGGGTGTACCGGCTCTGTCTCGAGCCGAACCGCCTGGCCCAGCGCTATCTGATCGGCAACGCCGTGTTCCTGACGCGGCTTTGCTTGGCCAAAATGCGAAATCGGCCGCTCCAGGCAAGCTCCAGCCGGTCGTGAAGCACCCGCCGCGTTGCCGGTGCCGTTAGGATTCCTCTGCGCATGGTCGTTTCGAACACGTCGCCGCTCTCGGTGCCCCTGCTCGCCGCATTGGCGGTCCTCGGGACCAGCGCGCTGACCATTTTCGCGGTCGCGGCGGCGGAAGGCGATGCACTTCCGATCGCGATCCTCCTGGCCGCGATGACGCTGCCGATCGTCTTCCTGGTCGGCGCGCAGACCCTCGTCTGGAACGAGCGCTATGCCTTCTACGCGGCGATCGTCATTCTGATCCTGCAATGCGCGACGTTTCGAGTGCGCGAAATCTCCGACAAATCCATCGATCTGCAGGTTCTCATCAAGCTGAGCGTGATCGCCTCGTTCGTCGCACTGGCCATGTCCGCAACGGTGCGGTCGTGGGCTCGCCGGGGCAAGAGCGAGGTCTCTCTATGGCTGTGTTTCTTTCTCTACTATCTGGCCATCAGCTCAATCTCGGTGCAGCCCCAGATCTCCTTCGTCGAAAATTTCTCTAACTTTTTTGCCTTTCTGTATATCTATAATATTTCTCGCATCATGGGCACCAAGAACCTCGCCAGCATCATCATATCAGCGTGCTACGCTTTGTGTCTCGCGTCGATCGTAGCTTACTTTTTCATTCCCCAGCTCGGCCGGATGAGTGATTGGGTCAATGGCGTCTTCGTGCCGACATCGCGGTTGACGGGTGTCTTCGGCACCGCGAACGCGGCGGGCGCCGCGGCGTCGATCGGGATCATGCTTACGGTCCTGTTCTCGAACATCTCACCCCGTCGGCCGCTCTTCTATATGCTGATTGTCCCGATGGCATTTTGTCTGATCGTGTCGAACAATCGCATGTCGCTCGCTGCCATGGGGATCAGTTTCTTCTATGTCTATCTCATGCGTGGACACATCGCGCTGAAACTCGCCATCGCGCTGCTGCTGCTCGCGATCGGGGCGCTGGTCTTCGTGAGTTTTGGCGACACCATCATGACTGGACTGTCCCGTTCGGGATCGGCCGATGAGATCACGAGCGGCACCGGACGAACCCGCATCTGGGCTGTCGTCATCGATCTGTGGTTGCAGCGTCCCTTGTTCGGTTATGGACCCGGTTCGGCGAAGTTCATCCTGCCCGTCCACCCGATGTTGTTCAAAGCGGCCGCTCATCCTCACAACATGTATCTGAGCGTCCTCTTCGCCGGGGGGCTCGTCGGCATCACGCTTTTTCTGACGAGTCTCGTGATGACCCTCCGCCGGGCCTGGGCCAAGCAGGCCCATGCGGTGATCGCGCTGGTGATCTTTTATCTGATCTACGGCGTGACCGAACCGGTCCTCGGGGGAATGGTGTCGTTTCTCTCCTTCAGCTTCTACGTCATTCCGTGCTTTCTCCTGTCGGATCAGCCGGATCCTCGGTCTCGCGCGTCGCAGCCCGCGAAGTCGCCCTTTCGATATCTCGGTCTCGATACCCCCACTGCGAGTTGGAAGCCGTCGTCATGAGAGACAGGAATTCCGACCTTTCCCCCTCTCGGGTCGGCAGCGAGACCGCCCGCATCACGGAGATCGATTTCATTCGCGGAGCCATGCTGATCAGCATGGCTATCGATCACGGCTCTTCCTTGACCCGGCTCATGGGTCGAAACGCCGCCAGCCCTCCGACGATTGCCCAGATCATACCGTCGACCACTGCGGAAGTGTTCTTCCTGATGAGTGGGTATATGCTCGGCCATGCGCGCCTGGCCAAGCTGGGATCGATCAACGTCAGTTTCGTTCTTGAGACTTGGAAGCGTGCCTGGCATTTGTATGCCTATAATGCCGTTACAATGATCGTTGCTGCCGCTGTGATGATATTTGCGGGGCCAAAGCTTCTGGAGGCATCGCGGTTCGATCAGATCGCATCTCATCCCTTTCATGCGATCGGCGATTTTGTGCTCTTGCGATCCGCGCCGTTCGGTTTTGATGTTCTCCAATTGTATATTATTTACTTTATGTTCACGCCCGTCTTTGTCGCGTTGATGATGAAGTCTCGCGCTGGTGCCCTGATGTGGTTGGGATTGTGTTGGCTCGGAGTCGAGATCTGGGTCGCGACCATCGGCCTCGAACACGATGAGACCATCGCCATCAACATCTGGGCATGGCAGATCACGTTCTTCGGCGGCATGATGCTCGGCATCGGACGCCGCTATGGAGCCATTGCCCGGACCATTCTCGCCAACCCGATCGTCGTCCGCGTCGCTTTCGTATTCTTGGCCATCATGGCCGTCGCCTGGCTCGGACAACGCTATCCGCATCGCCTCGGCTTGCAGGAGGCGCCCTGGACGATGCCGGGCGTCGACCGGGCTTCGCTCGGTCCCTTGAAGATCCTGAGTTCCCTCTGCGTGATCGTCGTGCTGATCTGGTTCTCGCATCGGGTGCAGATCATGCGGACGTGGATCGGTCAGACGCTCGCCGTGCTGGGACGCCACTCCCTCACATCTTTCTGCGCGAGCAATCTGGGCATCTACGGCGTCGCGCTCGCTTGGCAGAACACGGAGTCGAATGCCGTGTTCTGGTTGGCCGAGGCGCTGCTCGTTGCGTTCGTGTTCGCGTGGGTGTCATTCACGGTTTGGCTGAACCAGACCGGTGTTACGGGGCGAGCGCCGGCTACCGGAGTGCAAGGGCCGTCTTCCATGCCTTCGGAGACGGGGAACGGCGGATCCTCGCCTGAGACGGCGGCGGGGCGCCCCGCTCCCAGAGGCGTCCATGCCTCCACCGCCTCGAACTGATCGCCCGAGAAGCGGCACCGGTCGCTTCGGCCGAGGGAAAGGGCGGCCCTCGTTTGCGGCAAAGCTCTCCTTGTTGAGATCTACCAGCCTCCACCGCCCCCTCTCATGTTTCGCTGACGACACGTCCGCCCCATATCCTCGTAACCGGCCGGGCAGCGCCGAACACACGCCCCCGCCGCATATTTGAGGGGCGGTCTGCAGGCCTTGTCGAAGCGCTGTTCCTGGAACAGAAAATCCTTGGCTGGGCTCTGCGCCGCCGC
>JAKONB010000442.1 GCA_022702195.1 Beijerinckiaceae bacterium
GCGGGCCGGGCAAGTGGCGACGGCCGGTGCGATCGCCAGCGGCGTCGTCAATGCCGGCACCGTGCTGGCGACCGGCGGCCGGATCGACGGCGGTGTGACCAATACCGGGCGCTTCACCGTCGCGGGCGCGGTCTCCGGCCAGGGCGGCTTCGACAACGCGGCCGGCGGCCTCCTCACCGTGGGGCGAGCGGGCGATTATCGGGCTCTGGGCGCGGCCATCGTCAATGCCGGGCAGGTCTCGATCCAGAATGGCGGTGCTCTGACCGCCGCCAGGGGGCTCACCAATACGGGTCTGATCCAGGCCGGTGACGGACGGATCGACGGGGGCATCGGCAATGCCGGGACCATCCTGGTCGGCGGATCCCTGACCAGCGATCGGAGTCTCGAGAACAGGGCCGGGGCGACCCTGGCGCTGGGTGGCGCCGGGAGCTACCGGCTCGCCGGCGCCGTGAGCAATGCCGGCCTCCTCACCCTGGCGCAGGGGGCCTCCCTCTCGGCCCGGGACGGCCTGAGCAACGCCGGCACGATTGCGGCCGGCGGCGGAACCATCGATGCGGCGATCGTCAACCAGGGTCGCTTCGACATTCGCGGCGATGTCGTGAGCCAGGGCAGCCTCGTCAATGCCGACCACGGCACTCTGAGCATCGCCGGCAATTACGGCCTGCACGGTCTGCTCACGAATACCGGCGAGATCGTCGGCACCGGCGGAAATCTCATGGCCTATGAGGGGGTCCGCAACGGCGGCCGGATCGATCTGGGCGGCGGCGGCCTCAGCACGTCCGCCCTGCGCGGCGACGGGGCGGCCTCCGTTCTGGCGAATACCCGCCTGACCGTGGGCCTCGGGGATGCGTCGTCCGCCTATGGCGGCGTCATCGTCGACGGCTCCGGGCGCTCGTCCCTGACCAAGGTCGGCGGCGGCAGCCTCACCCTGGCCGGTGCCAACACCTATACGGGTGCGACGCGCGTCGCGGCGGGAACGCTGGTGCTCGACGGCTCCCTCGCCTCGGCGGTGTCCATCGCCACCGCCGGCACCCTGCGCGGCACCGGGGCGATCGGCGCCGCCCTCACCAGCGACGGCATCGTGCGCCCCGGCAATTCCCCGGGCACCCTCACGGTGGCCGGCCCCGTGACCTTCACCGCCACCAATCAACTCGTGCTCGACATCGACGGGATCGGTACGGGGGCCGGGGCCGGCCAATATTCCCGCCTCGTCTCCGGTGGCGCCGTCACGGTGGGCGGTGCCCTGGTGCCGGTCCTGCGCGGCCTGACCGGCAGCGCCGGCAACGCCTTCACGGCGACGCTCGGTCAGCGCTTCAACGTTCTGACCGCCGCGGGCGGCCTCGATGGCGGCTTTGCCGGCCTCGCCCAACCGCAGGACGGATTGGCGGGCGCGACCCGGTTCGATGCCCTCTACGGCCCGACCGGCCTCGATCTCGTCGTCACCCCCACGGCCTACGGCAACCTCGCCGCCAGCGGTCTCTCCCAGAGCGACAATGCCCGCGCGGTCGGCGCGGCCGTGGACGCCGCCCGCCCCGTGGCGGGCACGCGGCCCGACACGGCCCGCGCCCCCTTCTTCGCGGCGCTCTATGCCGCCGCGCCCGGCACGCTCGCGGGCGGCCTCGGCGGCCTCGGTGGTCAGACGTTCGGCGATGCCCTCCTGGCGAACCTCGCCGGCCGGCGGCAGCTCGCCGACACGATCGACCGCCACCTGACCCTGGGCGGCAGCGGGGCCAGCCTGCGCGCCGCCGAGTCCGGAGCCGGCACCGGCTCCGTGGTGGCCCTGCGGCAGGAGACCGGCGCGAATGCCAGGGCGCTGGCCATCGGCGAGGGGCGGGTCTGGGCCGACGGCCTCTATGGATTCGCCAACCGCGCGGGGGACCGTGCCGCCCGCGGGTCGACGGTCGATACGGGCGGGATCGTGGCCGGCCTCGACTGGCAGGCCGGCGCCGAGACCGTGGTCGGCGCGGCCTTCAACTATCAGCATCAGGCCGGCACCAGCGCGGCGGGGGAGCTCGGCCACTTCAGCAGCGACAGCTTCGGCGGCTCGCTCTACGGCGCGGCGCGCTTCGGCGGGCTGACCCTGCGCGGCGCGGCCGGACTCGGCACGTCCGAGGCGCGGATCAACCAGGGGGCCTCCTTCGGCATCGCCCCGCGCGGGCTCGGTGCGCGCCCGAGCGGGCTCGATGCCGGGTTCAACGCCTTCGCCGGCTATGACGTACGTCCTCCGGGCCTGCCGGTCGCAATGATCCCGGAAGTGGGATTCTCCTACGACGCGCTCGGCCGGTCGCGGGTGAGCGAGGTCGGTTCCGTCGCCCTGGGCGGTGTCCAGACCCGGGACCTCGTGGCGGCGCGCAGCCTGATCGGCGGCCGTGTCGCCGACACGGTGTTCGATGCGGTCCGGGTGGAGGCACGGGCCTATTGGGCGCACGAACTGGCCGACACTGCGGCGCTGATCCGTTCGGACGTGTTCGGCGTCGGGTTCGTGACGCGCACCAACCGGGCCGGCCGGGACGGCGCCGTGATGGGCCTCGGCGTGAGTGGCGAGGTCGCGCCCGGTGCCCGGCTCGCGGCGAGCTATTCCGGCGAGGTGCGCCCCGGCGCGACGGCCCATAGCTTCACGGCGGGTCTGGCGGTCGGCTGGTAAGATCGCCAGGGGCGGTCTCCGCAGCGCAGGACGGCCGTGCCGGCATCGGTCGCCGGGGCGGCACCGCGCCTGGCTCCGAGAGGGGCGACGCAGCCGACAGGGGGCGAGCGCGTCGGGCGAGCGCTTCAGGATGACGCCAGGGCCGGGATGTGGGCTCCGCCCGACGCGTTCGGCGGGAGCGCCGGGTGGTTTTACTTGACAATATTCCTATTCTCAGCCCATATCCGCCCACCTGCCGCCCGACGCATCGGGAGCCCTTCCGGAGACCGACCGGCGGGGCTGGGGGCGGCGGGGCGGTGCCCGCGTCG
>JAKONB010000456.1 GCA_022702195.1 Beijerinckiaceae bacterium
CGTCGCCGTGCAGGATCTGGCAATGGTAGAGGTCGAATTGCAGCTTCAGGTTCGGCAGATCCAGCTCGCGGATCAGCGCGGCGGCGGCCTCGACATCGGCGAGGAAGTAGCCCGGCATAGTGCGCCGGTTGATCGGCTCGATGAGCAGGTCGAGCCCGGCCCGCCCCACCCGCTCGGCGGCGTGGGCCACCGCGCGCCGGTAGGCGGCCCGGGCCGATTCGTCCCGCGCATCCGCGAGCCCGGCCATGAGATGGACCCGGCCCGCCCCCGTGGCGGCGGCGTAGAGCAGGCCGGTGGCAAGGCCCGCCTGCAGCTCCGCGAAGCGCTCGGGAAGTGCCGCGAGCCCGCGCTCGCCCGCCTCCCAATCCCCCGGCGGCAGGTTGAACAGGGCGAGCGTCAGGCCGTGTTGCGCGAGCCGCGCCGCGATCGCCTCCGGCGGATGCGCGTAGGGGAACAGGCATTCCACCGCCGTGAACCCGGCCCGCGCCGCGGCGGCGAACCGCTCGAGGAACGGCCGCTCGGTGAACATCAGGCTCAGATTCGCGGCAAAGCGCGGCATGGGGTCCGTCTCCGGTGGGGGCGTCGGGCCGCCCGAATCCCGTGCTTCTATCAAAACATCGGCATCGGCGATCCGCCTCGCGGACGCCCGGCGCCCGATGGACCATAAGAGAATCCAAGACAGCGCGTCCCAGGGCGGATGCTGTGAAAAAACCGGAGAGAACGCCATGATGCTCCGCCGCTCGCTTCTCGCCCTCCTCCTCGCGCCGCTGGCTTGGGCCGCGCCGGCCCGGGCCGGCGAAACCCTGCCCTACTCCGCCGAAGCCTTCACCGCCGCCCAGAAGGCCGGCAAACCGATCCTGGTGGAGGTCAGCGCCCCCTGGTGCCCGATCTGCAAGACCCAGAAGCCGATCCTGGCCAAGCTCGCCGCCGATCCGCGCTTCAAGGACCTGCTGATCTTCGACGTCGATTTCGACAGCCGGAAGGACGTGCTGCGCCGGTTCAATGCCCGGATGCAGAGCACCCTGATCGCCTTCAAGGGCGAGACCGAGACCGGCCGCTCCGTGGGCGAGACCCAGCCCGAATGGATCGAGGGCCTCGTCGAGAAGACGCTCTGAGCCCGACCCCCATGGGCGCCAGCCTCGGCCTCGCTGTCCTCGCCGGCCTGCTCTCGGTGCTCTCGCCCTGCGTGCTGCCGCTGCTGCCCCTGGTGCTGGGGGCCGCCGCCTCCGAACATCGCTTCGGGCCGCTGGCCCTGGCGGCCGGGCTCGCGCTCGCCTTCGTCGCGATCGGCCTGTTCGTGGCCACGATCGGCTTCGCCGCCGGCCTGGACGGCGATCTCTTCCGCAACGGCGCGGCGATCCTCCTGGTGCTGCTGGGGATCGTCCTCGTCGTGCCGGCGGCGCAGACGCGCCTCGCGGTGGCCGCCGGGCCGGTGAGCGACTGGACGCAGGCGCGGTTCGGCGGCTTCTCCGAGGCCGGCCTGCCGGGCCAGTTCGGCGTCGGCCTGCTCCTCGGCGCGGTCTGGAGCCCCTGCGTCGGCCCGACCCTGGGGGCAGCCTCGCTGCTCGCCGCCCGGGGGGAGGATCTGGGGCGGGTGGCGCTGACCATGATCCTGTTCGGCCTCGGCGCCGGCCTGCCCCTCGTCCTCCTCGGCCTGCTCTCCCGCGAGGTCCTGCTGCGCTGGCGCCACCGGATGCTGCGCTTCGGCCAGGGGCTCAAGGCCGCCCTCGGCCTCGTCCTCCTGGGCACGGGGGCCGCCATCCTGTCCGGGCTCGACAAGACCCTGGAGACCGCCCTGGTCGCCGCCTCGCCGGATTGGCTCACCGACCTGACCACGCGGTTCTGAGGCCATGGGCCATCCGGGCAGAGCCGAACTCCGATTTTTCCGAACGGATCGGTCGGGGATGCGGCGATCGTCTTGACACCGCATCCCAGCGTGGAATCAGGTGCGGGTGGAACATCGGGGGAACGCCATGTCGGGGACACCGCGCGTCTGGATCACGGCCTCGTGCCTCTTGGCATCGCTCCTGCCCCCCCTGCCGGCCGGCGCGCAATCGGCCACCAACCTCACGGCCCTGCGCGGCCTGGCCGCCGTGAGCGTGCTGCCCCGCAGCGCCGAAGGCCGGGCCGCCCTCGAGGCGAACCTGACGGTCACGGGCGCGATCCAGGCCGGCGCCGCCGGACCCGCCATCCTGCTGCCCCTGGCCGAGCAGCGCCAACTGGCGTTGCGGGACGCCTTCATCACCGATGGCAACGCGACGGAACTTGCCGACGGACTCGGCAGCACGCTGGGCGGCCTCTACCAGGCCAAGGCCCGCTACACCGCCCCCGAGACCTTCACCAACGTGGCGCCGTCCGTCGCCGACCTCCTCGGCTACACCAACAACGTCGCCAAATCCGACTCGAATGCCGGCAAGTTCTTCTTCGCCAACGCCACCACGAACGGCAAGGCCCCGATCTCCGAGGCCGCCGCGTCCATCCTGGCGGAAGGGGGCGGCACGGTCGACGTGTTCGGAAAGGCCTATGGCCGGCTGGCCGGCACCCAGGGCGCGGATGCCTACGGCAATTCCCGCCCGTTCCAGACCCTGCCGCAGCTCGTGGCCTATCGCGGCACCGATTATTTCGGTCGCCCCTCCCATAGCCTGGACTGGCTGCGGGGGCCGAACCAGAACCTGACCGACAGCCCCTCCTACCCGAGCGGCCACACCACCTACGGCTACACGGAAGCCGTGATCCTCGGGATCCTGGTGCCCGAGCGCTACCAGCAGATGATCGCGCGCGCCGCCGAGTACGGCACCAACCGGATCATCGTGGGGGCGCATTACGCGATGGATGTGCTGGGCGGCCGGGCGGTCGCCCTGCATGCGGTGGCGCATCTGCTCGCCAACGATCCCGCCTATGTGGGCCAGGTCCGCCGCAACCCGGCCGTCATCACCGAGATGAGTGGCGCCACCAACGAGGCGGTGGCGGTCGCCGATTACCGGGCGGCCCTCGCGGCGGCGCGCTCCGACCTCGCCGCCTTCCTGCGGGACGGGTGCGGCGACACCCTCGCCGCCTGCGCCGGGGCCGATACCGGCCGTTTCCGCGATCCCGCCGCCAACGCGGCGCTCTACGCGGCGACCCAGACCTACGACCTGCCGGTGGTGCATCCGCAGCGGGCGAACAGGGTCGCGGATGTCGGCCGGCTCGCCCCGGAGGCCGGGCATCTCCTCACGGCGGCCTTCCCGTCGCTCAGCCTGGAGGAGGCCAACGCGATCCTGACGCAGACGCAAGGACCCGGCGGCGGTTTCCTCGACGACGGGTCGGCCTTCGGGGTCTATGCGCGCCTGAATCTCTACGCGGCGGTCGGACGGGCCGCCGCCCTGGCCTCGTCCAAGCCGGTATCGTCTCCCCCCACGCGCTGACCGGCGAACGGCCTTCGGCGGGTCCCCTCCCCCTGTCAGGAGAGGGGCCTGTCGCGACCGGGCCGACCGAGCGGAAGCGGGATCACAGGCTTCCCAGGCCCGGCGAGAGATGGGCCAGGGTGAACAGGTCGACGGAGAACTTGGCGCCGACCACGAACGCGTTGGGGGTCGGGCGGGGGCGGAAGGGGAACCGCGTGTTGTCCGGGTTGACGATGTACTGGACGTTGGGCATCAGCCGGGCCGCCGGATTTAGCTGGATGCCGTAGTTCAGCTCCAGCATCACCTGCTGGGTGGCGACGTCGCCGCTGCCGAGGCCGAGCGAGGCCCGGGCCGCCCGTACGTTGGCGAGGCCGAGCGAACTGAATTTCTGCGTGGAGACCACGAAGCCGACCGTGTCGTAGGGCCGGCTGGCAAAGGTCCCGGTCTGCACGAGGCCGGCTTCGAGGAAGTAATCGTTGATCTGGCGGCCGCCGGTGGATTTCATGGCCACACCGAACAGGGTCAGGCCGCCGGTGCTGCTCGGGTCCGGCCGCCAGATCATCTGATCGAAGCGGGCATAGATCAGCGAGCGGCCGAATTGCGTCAGGGACGAGAGGCCGCTGAACAGAGCGGGGCCGCCGCGATTGTCCAGCACCGGGTCCGCATAGTCGGATCGGTCGATCACCGCGCCGATCCCGTAATTGCGCGGCATGAGGTCGTTGGCGAAGTTGGTCGTGTAACCGAGCTCCAGGGGCAGGACCACGCCGGTGGCGCCGCGCGTCGACCAGTCGATCCCGTTATCGGTGAGCCGCTGGGTGTCCGGATTCACCTCGTAGGCCCCGGCATGGAAGAAGACCCTGTCGGAGAACCACGCCTTGGCGTGCGCGCCCCAGGTCGAGATCGGATAATAGGTGAAGTTCGTGTTCTTGAACGCGAAGGTCGGGCTGCCGCAGGT
>JAKONB010000467.1 GCA_022702195.1 Beijerinckiaceae bacterium
ACGGGTTGGCGATGAACTTTTCCGCCGTCAGCTCGGGCCGCTGCAGGTAGCCCCCGGCGATTCCGGGGCCGCCGATGAGCAATTCGCCCTGCTGGCCGGGCTCCAGCAGGTCGAGAGCCTCGCCGGCCACGTAGACCGAATAATTCGGGATCGGGCCGCCGATGGTCACCGGCACGCCCGGGCGCATCTGCGCGGCGGTGGCCACCACGGTGGCCTCGGTGGGGCCGTAGGTGTTGAACAGCTTGCGCGGCTCGGCCGCCCAGCGGGCGATCAGCGGCTCGGGCAGGGCCTCGCCGCCGAGCAGGACGAGGCGCACGGTGGGCAGGTCCTGCGAGATCATCGCCAGCAGGGTCGGCACCGTGTCGAGCACCGTGACGCCGGCCTTCGTGAGCAGGCCCGGCAGGGCCTCGACATCGCCCATCATCGCCGGGGAGGCGACGAACAGGGTCGCGCCCACCAGGTAGGGCACCCAGATCTCCTCCATGGAGAGATCGAAGGCCACCGAGGCGCCCTGGAACACGATGTCGTCGGGCCGCATCCCGTAGAGCGCGTTTCCGGAGCGCAGGAAGTGGCAGATGTTGGCGTGGCTGATGACGATGCCCTTGGGCAGGCCGGTGGAGCCCGAGGTGTAGATCAGGTAGGCCGGGTGCCGCGGCGTCAGCCCCGCCGCGCGCGGATCGGGCATCGGCGCCCCGGCCGGCGTCGCCGCCGCCAGGGCCTCGACGGTGAACGCCGGGGTGCCGGCGGGGGCCTCGGGGGCGAGGGCCGGCGAGACCAGGAGCGCCTTGGCATCCGCGTCGGTGAGGCAGACCGCCACGCGGTCGGTGGGCGCCTCGGCGTCGAAGGGCAACCAGGCGGCCCCCGACAGGGTGATGCCGATCTGCGCGACGAGCAAGTCCGGGCCGCGCGCCATCCAGAGGCCGACCACGTCGCCGGGGCCGATGCCCCGATGGGCGAGGCCGCGCGCGATGGCGCCGGCGGCGGCCAGCACCTGCCCGTAGGTGAGGATCGGATGGCGTCCGTCGGGGTCGGTCCGCGCCCCGTCGATCAGGGCGGGATGGTCGGGCCGCGCCGCCGCGCTGGCGGCGAAGATCTCGCCCAGCACCTCGTCGCGGATCAGGTCCGGACGGGCATCGCCGCGCAGGACCGCCTTGGTGAGGGCAGCGTTGGGCGGGCGCGTGTCCGCCTGGGGCCGGGTCGTCTCGGCGAGACTGCTCATCCACTGCTCCGCTGCCGATCCCGCGCGGCACGGGCGGGATCGTCCTGACTGTCCGGGAGGTCAAAGGCACCCGGAACGCGCCGAAAACGCGGCGGTCCCGGCATCTTGGGGGCGTCTAGCACGTTTGCCGGCGTGGCTTGAACCGGCGTTGAACGGAGAAACGCGGATGGCCGCCCCTGGCTCCCCGGCCGGTGCGGATCAGGCCCAGCGCCAGCCGTGCGGTTCCAGCACGAGGACGCTGCCCTGGCGGATGCCGAGGCGCGGGGCCTCGCGGCTGCTGAGATGGCCGAGGATGACGAGGATCGCCCGGGCGACGCCGCCATGGGCGACGATCACCGTCGGCCGCGTGAGGGCGGCGATGGCCGGGGCGACCCGCTCGGCCAGCATCGCGTAGCTCTCGCCCCCGGGGCCGGGCGATTGGTGGCCCCAGCGGTTCCGGTCGCGGGCGGCGGCGCGGGCGCCGTCCCATCGGCGGATCTCGGCCCAGGTCGAGCCCTCCCAGGCCCCGAAGCTGATCTCCATCAGGCGCGGATCGACCCGGTAGCCCTGCGCGCCGAGCCCAAGCCCGTCCCGCATCACCTCCATGGTGCGGCGGGTGCGCAGCAGGGGGCTCGCCACGAAATCGAAGTGCGGCAGATCGGGACCGGCGGCCGCCGCCAGCCGTTCGGCCAAAGCCCCGGCCTGGCGGAGGCCCTCGGCATTGAGGGCGATGTCGCGCTGGCCCTGGAGACGCCCCTCGGCGTTCCAATCGGTCTGGCCATGCCGGACGAAATAGATGGTTGTCACCGGTTCAGCCTCGGCCCATGCCCGGAACGGCGCCGTTGGGGGATCGTTGTCGCACACACCTTCACCGCCCGGGCTCCCGTCGTGATCCGGTGGGCTTTTCTTACCCTTAACCGACGAGACGCGTCATGTCGCATCAGCACGGCAAGCATCGCCGGAAAGGGACCGGATCGGGCCGGCCCGCCCCCGGCCGCCGCGAGGAGAGCAAGACGCCGGCCAGTCCGCCGCCCGCCGGCGATCGTCCGCCCTCCTCCGCTCTGTGGGCGGGCGAGGCCGAGCGCATCGCCGAGGCGGCGCCGGGCCTGGTGGGGGTGGCGGCGCGCGCGCCGGCCGCCCCCGGCATCGCCACGGTGCGGCCGGGCTGGACCTGCGACCTCTCGTCCATCGATCCGGATGCCGATGGCGGCCTCGACAAGGACGAGGCCAAGGCGGCTCTGCTCGTCGAACGGGAGCGGATCAAGATCCTGCAGGAGCGGCTCTACGCCGAGCACCAGCGCAGCCTGCTGGTGGTGTTCCAGGCCATCGACACCGGCGGCAAGGACGGCACGATCCGCAGCGTGTTCGAAGGGGTGAACCCGCAAGGGTGCCGGGTGTGGTCGTTCAAGGTGCCGAGTTCGGAGGAGCGCGACCACGATTTCCTGTGGCGCTACCACGCCAAGGCCCCGGCCCGCGGCATGATCACCGTGTTCAACCGCAGCCATTACGAGGACGTGCTGGTGGTGCGGGTGAAGGACCTCGTGCCCGACACGGTATGGCGGGCGCGCTACGGGCTGATCAACGATTTCGAGCGGATGCTCACCCTGTCGGGCACCGTGGTGCTCAAGTTCTTCCTGCACATCTCCAGGAACGAGCAGAAGAAGCGGCTGGAAGCCCGCATCGCGGATCCCGAGAAGCACTGGAAGTTCGACGCGGCCGACCTCGTCGAGCGCGAATCGTGGGACGCCTACCAGGCGGCCTTCACCGACGCCCTGACCCACTGCTCGACGCCGGAAGCGCCGTGGCACGTGGTGCCGGCCAACCGCAAATGGTTTCGCAACCTCGTCATCGCCCGCACCATCGCCGACACGCTGGCGGCCATGGACCCGCAATTCCCGGACGCGCAGCCGGGGATCGCGAAGCTCAAGGTGCCCGATTGACCCGAGGCGGCCGGGCGCGCCCCGGCCTGCGTCCGGTCCTGTCGCCAATCGCACGGGACTGGCCGCAATCGACCTTGCCCCGGCCTCTCCATCGGCTTATTGATTAGCATCCTAACTAATGGAGTCGCCCGTGGCGGAGCCGCTGACCCTGTTCGCTCGGATCACCCCGAAACCCGCCTATCTTGCCGCCGCCCGTCAGGCGGTGCTCGACATCCTGCCCACGACCCGCCGCGAACCGGGCTGCCGCGTGTTCAGGCTGTTCGACGACCCGAGCGGCGGTGGCAGCCTCTACCTCTTGGAGGTCTGGGACGACGAGGCGGCGCTCGCCGCGCATCATGCCCAGCCCTATACCCGGTCGGTGTTCGAGCGGTATCGGACCTGGCTGGCGGAGCCGGTGGCGCTCACCACCCTGCGGGAGATCGGGGCGCCCGCCGCATGTTCTTCCTGAAGGATCTTCCCACGCGGCAGATGCTGCAACGATACGGCGCCTGCTATCCGGGCATGAATACCGAGGCCGTCGCCGCGGCGCTGAACCTCCTGCGGCGCGGCAGTCTCCTGATGCGCGAGTTGGAGGCGTATTTCACCGCCCACGCACTCTCCCAGACTCGCTTCCTCGTGCTGATCGTGATCGATCGGGAGCCGGACCGGGAGGGTCTCCTGGCGAGCGAGATCGCCGACCGGCTCGACGTCTCCCGCCCGGTCGTGACCGACACGGTCAAGGCGTTGGCGGCCGCCGGCCTGCTCGACAGCGTTCCGGCCGTCGAGGATGGCCGGGCCAAGCGTATCACGCTGACGGCGCGCGGTCAGGCCGTCCTCGCCGACCTGCTCCCGGGCTATTTCGCGATCATCGGCGCCTTCATGGCGCGTACGGACGGGCCGGGGGCGTGATCCGGTCCGAGCTCCCCTCAAGCTGAGCCCGTCCAGGGCGCATCGCGGGGGCGAATCACCCCTTGGCGACGATCACCAGCACCGCCGCGCGGGCGCCCTCGGAGCGGCGCAGCCGGTGCGGCAGGCCGCCATCGTAGGTGGCGCAATCGCCCGCCTGCAGCGCGAAGCGGCGGTCGGCCACCATCAGCTCCACCGCGCCGTCCAGGACGTAGAGGGTTTCCTGGCCGTCATGGCTCGGCCGGTCCGCCGCGCGGAAAGCTTCGCCCGGCTCGATCCGGTACAAGGCCGCCGCGCGTCCGGCCTCGGCCGGCAGCAGGGCCTGGATCGCGTAATCCGCTTCGCGGATCACGGCGCCGTCCGGCCTGCGCACGACCACGACATCCGAGGCCGCGACCGTCTCGCCGAACAATTCGGCCATCTCGGCCTGAAGAATTCGGGCGATCGCCTCCAGGGTCGCCAGCGACGGCGCCTTCTCGCCGCGCTCGATGCGCGACAGGTGCCCCTTGTGGATGCCGGCACCGGTGGCCAGGGCCTCGAGGGTCAGGTGGCGGCGGCGGCGAAGGGCGCGGATGCGCTGGGCGACGGACATGGGTTCAACTGAACGACATCCCGCCCCGACGGACAACCTGATTCCCGGGAGGCGATGGGTTTCTCCATGGACAACGTGTTGTCTGCCGCGTTAGGAGAGCGCGTCTGAAGCCGGGTGATCGCCATGGATCTGCGCATCGAGGCCGTCCTGACCGGACGTGTCCAGCCACTCGGGCCGAAGCGGGCGCCGAGCGGCATCGACAAGCAGCCGGTCGCCGGGCCGGTGACGATCGGCCCCGCGGGGCTCGCGGGGGACGAGCAGGGCGACCGGATTCATCACGGCGGCCCGGACAAGGCCGTGCATCATTACCCGCTCGACCACGCGCCGTCCTGGCGGGCCGACCTGCCGGCCCTGCCCGATCTGCTGGAGCGGCCCGGCGCCTTCGGCGAGAACATCGCGACGCGCGGCCTGACCGAGACCGGGATCTGCGTCGGCGACCTGTGGCGGGCGGGGAGCGCCCTGCTCCAGGTCAGCCAGGCCCGCCAGCCGTGCTGGAAGCTCAATGCCCGCTTCGGCGTGCCCGACATGGCGCGGCGCGTGCAGGCGAGCGGGCGCACCGGCTGGTATTATCGGGTGGTGGAGACCGGGCGGGTGGCGGCGGGCGACCCGATGCGGCTGGTGGAGCGGCCGCATCCGGACTGGCCGCTGGCGCGGCTGCTGCGGGTCTTCTACGTGGACCGGCTCGACCGCGCGGCCCTGGCCGAGATCGCCGCCCTGGCGCCGCTCTCGGAATCCTGGCGCACCCTGGCGGCGCGGCGCCTCGACAGGGTGGCCGTCGAGGATTGGTCGCGCCGGCTCCAAGGCGAGGGATGACGGGCGAGG
>JAKONB010000538.1 GCA_022702195.1 Beijerinckiaceae bacterium
GACCTGACCAAGGGCAAGCCGATCGTCGTACTCGTGAACGGCGGCTCGGCCTCGGCCTCCGAGATCGTGGCCGGCGCCCTGCAGGACCACAAGCGCGCCACGGTGCTGGGCACCCGCTCCTTCGGCAAGGGCTCCGTCCAGTCGATCATCCCGCTCGGCGGTTCGGGCGCCCTGCGCCTCACCACGGCGCGCTACTACACCCCGTCGGGACGTTCGATCCAGGCGAAGGGCATCGAGCCGGACCAGGAGGTTCTGCAGGAGGTGCCCGACGAGCTGAAGGGCAAGGACGAGACCAAGGGGGAGGCCGGCCTGAAGGGCCACCTGAAGCAGAAGGACGTCGAGGAGCGCGGCGGTTCGTCGGCCTACGTTCCGCCGGATCCGGCCAAGGACAAGCAGCTCATCGCCGCCTTCGACTTCCTGCGCGGCATCCAGAAGGGCGCCGCCAACGTCGCCAAGCCGGTGGTCCCGAACTGAGAGCCTGCCGTCCCGACGTGATCGAACGGGCTTCGCGGACTTCTTAGCGAGGCGTTAACCATGACGGCCCCCAATGTCGGTCGCGGATCGACAGCGGGGGCCGTTTCTGCTTGGAACCGGACCCGCGCGTCGCTCCGATCGAGCCGACGATCCCGGCCTGCGCCGGGCGATCCGAGGATTCTCCCGAGCCTCGCGCCTTCGCCGCGCGATTGACGGCGACCGGCCAGAAGGAAGCGGCTGCGCGTGGCCTCCGACGACATCCTGACCCAGCCGCTCGGGGCCAAGCGCTCCGTGGCGCAGCGCCTCCGGTCCCTGGGGGGGCTTCGCCTCACCCCGACGACAATCTTCGGCGGCGTCGCGGCGGGGCTCGCGATCGCCGGCAGCATCCTGGTAATGGTCGGAGACCCCCAGGGTGGTGAGCCGCGCGTCACCGCCGCCATCGCCCTGCGCGAGCCCGACTCCGCTGCGCCCGCCGCCATCCCAGCGCCCGAGAAGCCGGCCCCCGCCCAGCGCTCCGCCGGCGAAGTCGAGAGCGCCTCGGGGGTGACCGTGGTGCGCCCGGGCGGGACCGCCGCACCGAGCGACGCGGTGGTGATCCGGGTGCCCGGCGCGGAGCCGGTCACCCTGGCCCCCGCCCCCGATCCGCGGCTCGTCGAGCGCGGGCGTCACGGCAACGTGCCCCGCCTCGGCGAGGGGCGCCTGCGCCCGCTCGACGTCTATGCCCGCCCCGATCCCGGGGGAGGGGGGCCTCGGGTCGCCATCCTGGTCTCCGGGCTCGGCATCGGTCAGGCCGCCACCGCCAGCGCCATCACCCGCCTGCCACCGGCGATCAGCCTCGCCTTCGCGCCTTACGGCAACGATCTCGAGCGCATGGTCGCCCGCGCCCGCGAGGCCGGGCACGAGGCCCTGCTGCAGGCACCGATGGAGCCGTTCGACTATCCCGACAGCGATCCCGGCCCCCAGACGCTGCTGACGAGCTCGCGTCCCTCGGAGAATCTCGACCGCCTGAGCTGGGCGATGAGCCGGTTCTCCGGCTTCGTCGCCATCGTCAATTACATGGGAGCCAAGCTGACGAGCGATGCCGCGGCGCTGGAGCCGATCCTGCGCGAGATGGCCGGACGCGGCCTCGGCTACGTCGATGACGGCACCTCGCCGCGCTCCGTCGCGCCCGGCATCGCCGCCAAGACGAAGCTGCCGATGGCCCGCGCCGAGATCGTCCTCGACGCCATCCCGCGGCCCGATGCCATCGACCGGGAACTCGCCCGCCTCGAGGGTCAGGCGCGCAGCCGTGGTTTCGCCCTGGCCTCGGCCAGCGCGCTGCCCTTGAGTATCGATCGGATCGCCCGCTGGACCCGCGAGGCGGAGGCGCGGGGCATTCGCCTCGTCCCGGTGAGTACGGCCCTGCGCGGTGGTGGCACCCGCGTGAGCACCGCCGGGCCGTGACGGTCCAGGGCCGGACTTTTCGGGCTTTTGTGAGCGCTTCGTGCGTTGCGGCACAGGGAGGCCGTACCCTATGGTCGCGCCGATGACGAAGCCCGCACCCGATACCGCTCTGCCCTATCGCCCCTGCGTGGGTGTCACGCTGATCGCCCCCTCCGGGCTCGTGTTCGTGGGCCGCCGGCATTCCGATGCCGGCCCGGAACACGTGGCCGACGGTCGGGCCTGGCAGATGCCGCAGGGGGGCATCGATCCGGGCGAGGATCCCGAGGCGGCGGCCCTGCGCGAACTCTATGAGGAGACCAATATTCCCGCCATCTCGGTGGTTCGCCTCGCCGAGGCGCCCGAATGGCTGTCCTACGATCTGCCGCCCGCGGTGCTGAAGCAGGTCTGGAAGGGCCGCTATCGCGGGCAGACCCAGAAATGGTTCGCCTTCGGCTTCCTCGGCAGCGATGCGGAGATCGACGTGCTCGCGCCCGGCGGCGGCGCTCATCCGTCCGAGTTCGACGCCTGGCGCTGGGCGCCGATGGAGGGCCTGCCCGACCTCATCGTGCCGTTCAAGCGGCCCGTCTACGAGGGGGTGGTGGCGGCCTTTTCCGGCTTGACCGCATGGCGCGCGGCGGCGTGAGCATCCGCCCGCCCGATCGGCGCCGCTGAGCCTCCGGCGATGCGCTGGTGGTCGATTCCCTTCGTGCTGGCGCTCGGCTGGTTCCTCTACACGCTGACCCCGTTCTGGGCGCTGTACGACCTCGCCCGCGCGGTCCAGGCGCACGATGTCGCTTACGTCGAGCGGCACGTGAACTTCCGGACGCTGCGGCTCTCGATCCTTCGCCAGGCTGCGGCCGCCGCACAGGCGCAGGGCGCCGACGAGGCCGAGCCCCGTGACCGGCAGCGTCTCGCCGACGCCGCCGTCGCCCTGGCGATTCCCGTCGCCGAGGCGCTGGTGACGCCCCAGACGGTGGTGGACCTCCTCGACGATGGCTGGCCGCAGAGCGTGGATCTCGGCCTCGAGGATGGTGCGGCGGACGATGTCGGCACCCGGCCTGCGCGGCCGGGCCTGCGCATCGACGGCCTGCGCCGGCTCATCCCATTCTACCTGCATTCGGAGATGCGCGGGTTCCGCGCCGTGGTCATCGCCGTGCCCCCCGAGGCGCCGCGGGCCAACCGGTTCCGCGTCCGCCTGCGCCTGCGGGGCTGGACCTGGCGCCTCGTCGATATCGAGCTGACCCAGGCGCTGCGGGAGCGGATCGCCCAGAAGCTCGCCCGCGCCGCCGCGCGGGTGCGCTGAGGTACTCGCCGGTCAGGCGGGCTCCGTCTCCGCCGTGCGGTTGGTGAACCGGGCATTGCCCAGCCCGGTGCCGATGGTCAGCACGCCCCACCGGGTCACGTCGGTCTGGAACGGAACCTCGCTCAGGCCCTGCACCACGGCGTCGTTGTGCATCACCACCATGGTCGGATGATCGCCGATGCGCGGCAGCGCCTCCACCAGCCGCTCGGCGAGGTTGAACCGGCTGCTCTCCCAATTGCCCGGAAGGTTCTGGCCGCCCCGGGTGATCGCGCCATCCTCGGCGATGAGACCGGGGCAGCCGATGCCGATGAACGGTGCCAGGGCGAGGTCGGCGCGGTCGGCCCGCCGGATCAGGTCCGCCAGCATGGCGATGAGCCGGTCCACCGCCGCGTCGCGGGTGGGCGTCGGCTCCTCGTCGCGGTGGCGCCAGATCTCCGAGCGCCAGACGGCGGCCCGCGACAGGTCCGGGGCCTTCCTCAGGTTGGTGGCGACGATGCCGGCGCGGATGTTGCTGCCGCCGATATCCACGGCCAGCAGGGAATCGTGGCCGGAGAACATCCAGGACGGGGCGAGGTGGGCCGCGCCGATCAGCCCGGCCTCGTCGGGATGGTGGCGGATCGGCGCGAGGGTGAGGTCGAGGCCCTCGCTGCGCAGGATCACCTCGGCGCGGCCGATGGCGAGCAGGCCGGCCCGGCTGTCGCGGAACCCGCCGCCGACCACGATGGTCTGGGTGTCGCGCCACTCCTTCTGGCTGAGGAAGCGGCGGACCACGCCGGCGAGATCCTGGGCGAACGCCTCCACGGCGCCGAACACCACGCCGGCCGCCTGCGCGTCGTCGCCCATCAGGCACTGGTCGAGCCGGCGCTTGCTGATCTCGGCGCTCGGCTTGTCCCCGAGCGGGTCGTCGCCCCGTTCGCGCAGGGTGGCGCGCGTCTCCTCGACGCGCTCGCGGAACGCCCCCTTGGAGACCCGGTCCCCGATGAAGCCGTCCTGATCCTTCAGTTCGATGTTGTAATCGTCGACGGTGACCGCCGGGAGCCTGTGGGCCGCGTGGGCGATGCTCGCCTCGCGCGCGATCGTGTCCGTCGCCATACCGATTCCTGTCCGCGCGTCGCGGTCGATGGGCCGGCCCGCGCGGGCCGGCGATGGGGGGAGTCCGTCGGTCGAGAGGCGCCTACTTGGCCTTGCCGGCCGGCGGCGTCGCCTTGGCTCCGGGCGCGGCGGCCTCCGCCGGCGGGGCCTTGGGCTCGCGGGCCTCGAGGAGATCCTCGGCCTTGTCTTCGTCGGTGTCGCCGCCCCGCTCGATGGTTTTCTCGGGGTTGGCCGCCAGCGCCTTCACGATCTCGACCATGCGCTCGCACTCGGTGCCGTACTTGTAGGTCTCGAGCACGATGGCCGCGTCGCGCAGGGTGCGCAGGTCGCGCACGGTCTGCTTGTTGGCCGTCTCGCGCAATTCGCTTTTGGCCGCGATGGCCTCCTCGAGCTTGGCCGCCTTGACGTCGCATTCGGCCGAAGCCCCGGCCGTGGCGGCGACGAGGGCGGAGGCGCCCAGCAGGGCGGCGAGAAGCGTGCGCATCGGGATGGGACTCCGGTCTTCGTGAAGCGCCCGTCGGCGCTCCGTCCTCAGGCGTGATGAGAGGTGGGGCGCAGGAAGCCGTTTGCGAGGTCCACCAGGTGATTCAGGCGGTAGGGCTTGGGCACGAACACCGAGCCCGACACCGCGTCGGCCAGCGCGAGATGCCCGCGTCCCCCCGACGTGTACACCACCGGGAGGGTGGGGTGGTGCCGCCGCGCCCGGTGCGCGAGGGCGATGCCATTCGTGTTGCGGGCCAGATCGATATCGGTGAAGAGCAGATCGACGCTTTCCCGCGCCAGGATCTCCTCGGCCTCGTCCGCGTCGGCGGCCGTGAGGACGCGATAGCCCTCGTCGAGCAGCGCCTCGGCGGCGAGTTCGCAGACCATGGCTTCGTCTTCCACCACGAGGACGGTCCCGGCGATGCGGTGCGCGTGGAAGGTCGGCGATGCAAGGGCAGTGCAGGCAATCGGAATCATGACGCAACTCCACTCCACCCGGCGGGGGACCATCGTCCACGTGCCGGATCACCGGACAAACGGAGCGTGGCAGCCACGCGTTCGCATCCGTTCACTCCAATTGCGCGGACTTGGTAAGCAATGCTTTAACCCTGCCGCCCCGGTGATGAACGGAATCGCGTCCGGCCGATGACCCGACCCTGGCATCTGGGCTTCGGCCTCATCCTCACGGCCATGGCCGGATACGTGGACGCCCTCGGCTTCATGCGGCTGGGCGGCCTCTACACCTCGTTCATGAGCGGCAACACGACCCAGTTCGCCGTTGCCCTCGGGCACGGCAAGCCGCACGTGGCGCTGATGCCCGGATTGCTGATCCTGTCCTTCCTCACGGGCGGGGTCTGCGGCGGCGGCCTCTCGGCTCTGACCCCGGCCCGCTGGAGCACGCCGGTCATCCTCGGCTTCGAGACCGTCGTGGTCGGCAGCGCCCTGTCGGCGGGCATCACCGCCCCCGATTCGGGCATGGCCTCCCTCCTGCTCGCCCTGGCGATGGGGATGCAGAACGCGGTGCTGTCGCACGTCCAGGGCTTCCGCGCGGGCACCACCTTCGTCACCGGCGCCCTGTTCAGCTTCGGCCAGAAGCTCGCCCTCGCCCTGGCGCGGCGCGGCGGTGCCTATGCGTGGGTCGGCGATTGCGTGGTCTGGCTCGCCCTCCTGGTCGGCTCGCTCGCCGGGACGGTCGCCTATGGCCGCTTCGCGTTGTATGCCCTCGCGGTCCCCGCCGGCGTCGCCGGAGCCCTCGCCCTCGTGGCCACGGGCCTCACGGTGTGGCGCGGTTCCGGCGGGGCGGCGTCGCCCCGGCGGGCGGCGGGACAGGTTTGAAGAGAGAAAGCGAAACCGCATGAGTGGGACAGCCGCACCTTCCCTCCGCGACCACGTGGTCCCCGTCGCCGCCGACGCCCACGTGGTCGGGGTCGCCTGGCTGAAGGACGTTGCGGCCCTGGCGCTCGGGGATGGCGGCGTGCTCCTGGTCGCGGGCGCCGAGACCCGGCGGATCGCCGCGCATCCCGAGGCCGGTATCCTGGTGGCGGCGGGGGACGGCCGCCGCCTCGTCACCGGGGGCGACGATGGCCGGGTGGTGGCCACCGATGCGGGCGGCGACAGCGTCACGGTGGCCGCCGCCAAGGGCGGCGGCTGGATCGATGCCCTGGCGCTCCATCCCGAGGGCGGGATCGCCTATGCGGCCGGCCGCAACGTCGTGGCGCGGGACGCCAAGGGGCGCGAGAAGACCTTCTCGGCCCCCTCCACCGCCCGCGGCCTCGCCTTCGCGCCGAAGGGGTACCGGCTGGCGGTGGCGCATTACAACGGCGCCACCCTCTGGTACCCCAACCTCGAGACCACGCCCGAGCTGGTGGAGTGGAAGGGCTCGCATATCGACGCCACCTGGTCGCCGGATGGGCGGTTCGTGGTGACGACCATGCAGGAGAATGCCCTGCACGGCTGGCGGCTCCAGCCCGATCGCGGCCACATGCGGATGTCGGGCTATCCCGCCAAGGTCCGCTCGGTGTCGTGGTCCGGCGACGGGCATTGGCTCGCCACCAGCGGCGCTGAGGCCGCCATCGTCTGGCCGTTCGATTCCAAGGAAGGCCCGACCGGCAAGGCCCCGCGCGAATGCGGGGTCCGCCCCGCCCGCGTCTCGCGGGTGGCCTTCCACCCGAAGGCCCTGGTGCTGGCCGTCGGGTACGAGGATGGCTGCATCCTGCTCGTGCGCTTCGCCGACGCCTCGGAATTGCTGGTGCGCGTCGCGGTCAAGGGCAGCGGCATCTCCGCCCTCGCCTGGGACGCCCGGGGCGGCCGGCTCGCCTTCGGCTGTACCGACGGGCAGGCGGGCATCCTGACCCTTCCGGGCTGAGCCGGATGGCTCTGTTCGGCATTCGCGCGGGGCGGCCATCGGCGGATGCGCAGACCCGGGCGGCGATCGTCGCCTGGACCCGGGCCGCCGGGGGGCTCGACCCGGAGGCCGTGGTCAAGGTCAACGAGATCGTCTGCGCCGATCCCGCCTGCCCGGGCACCGAGACGGTGATCCTCGTGATGGTCCCGGGGCGGCCCGCCCGGGCGGTGAAGGTCGCCGGGCCGATGGAAGGGGTGACCGAGGCCGAGGTCGCGTCGGCCCTCGCCGCGCCCTGATCCCGGAACCCCCGGCGGCGTCGCGCCCTTGTTCCCGCAGCGCCGCGGAAAAGGATCAGGCCACGTGCTTCGCGTGTTTCGCACCCTCGGTCTCGCCCTCGGCCTGCTCGGCGGCCTGATCGCCGCGCAGGGTCCAGAATTCGCCCAGCAATACACCCAGCGCCTCGGCGGCACCCTCGACGAACTGCGCCGGGTCGTCGCCGGCTTCGCGGCGGACGCGGCCGCCACCGGCCGCACGGCGGATGCGGCCGTGGAGCGCCTGCGCGGCGACACCGACGCCCTCGTGGCCCGACGCGGCGCGGCGGCCCAATCCGACATCGCCCGCCTGAAGGACCTGACCGCCCAGCAGCGGGCGCTCGCCGAGGCCGGCGGTCCCCTCGGCCGGTTCGTCGCCCTGATCCGCAATCCCGACCTGCCCCTCGCCCGGGCGACCTATCGGGATTACGCGCCCGCCATCCCCACCACGGCGGACGGGCTCGTCGCCGGTCTGGTCGGCTTCCTGGCCACGTGGGGCGGCTGGCGGGTGATCTCCGATCTCGGGCGCCGGGTGAGGCCGCCGCGACGCGCACCCGTCCGGGTCGAGCGCGCATGATCCCGCCTCGGCCTTGCAGGATCGGTGCTTGCAGGATCGGTGGCTGTATCGGCCAGCTCCGTGCAACACCCGAGCGAGGTCGGACGCCGCCACCCCGCAGGAATCGATGGGTGTTCGCCTGATGGCCCCGATCGATCGCCCTGAGGACCACGGTGTCCGGGCAGGTGTTGCATGACATCTACAGCCGGTGCCGCGAGCCTGCACTAGGACTGGTGGTCAGTGCTCGGGCCCACTCGCGGCGCGTTGCAACGGGCTCGATTGAACCATGCCGCGCGCGCCATCCTCCCCTGTCGATCCGGCCGTCGATGCCGCCGCTCTGCTGCGGCGCCTCGGCTTCTTCGGCCTGTTCGTCGTGCTGCCGCTGGCGGCGCAGGTGGCCCGGCGCGCGACCGTCGTCCTCGCGCCGATCGCCGTGGCCCTGCTGATCCTGGCCGGCGCCATCGACGGAAAATACCGGCCGATGCGCCCGCGGGCCATCAAGCTGCTGCAGGCCCCGGCCTTCCTCGCCGGCCTCCTCGTCCTGTCGTGGTCGCTGCTCTCTCTGGTCTGGACGCCGTTCCTCGAACCGGCCACCGAGCGGCTTCTGAACATCGTCGCCACCATCCTGATGACCCTGGCGGCCTACCTGTTCCTGCCGGACCGGATGCGCTCCGCCAACCTCTACCTGCTGCCGGTGGGGACGGCCGCCGCCGCCCTCCTCGCCATCGCGCTGGGCCTGTTCGGCCACGGTTTCCTGCGGGGCGTGACGAGCGACGAGGGCGGCCTCGATCGCGGCGTGACCCTGCTCGTCCTCCTGGTCTGGCCGGCGGTGGCCTGGCTGCGCTCGCGCGGGCGCGACGTCGAATCCCTCGGCCTCGCGCTCCTGGTGGCCGCCGCCCTGGTGGTCTCGCCGGGGGCCGCGACGCTGGTGGCGCTGGCCGTGGGCGCCACCGCCTTCGCGGTGACGGCCTATCGGCCCGCCCTCGGGACACGGGCCACCGCTGCGGCGGTCGCCGGCCTTCTCGTCGTCGCCCCGATCCTGCCCTTCCTCGCACGGCCGGTGGGCGCGGCCCTGTTCGGCCCGGTGGCGCCCGGCGTTCTCACCCTCAAGACCTGGCAGAAGGTCGTGACCACCGAGCCGGTGCGGCTGGTCACCGGGCACGGTTTCGAGACCGCCCTGCGGGCGCGCTTCGTCAACCTGCTGCCCATGAACGCCCCGACCACGCTGCTGTTCGACCTGTGGTACGAACTCGGCGTCGTCGGTGCCCTGGCCAGCGCCTTCGCGCTCCATGCCGCGATCCGGCGCAGCGGGCGGGAGGCGGCCGTCCTGGTTCCGGGCGCCATGGCGGCCTTCGCGGCGGCCTTCACCGTCGCCTGCATCGGCGTCGGTCTCACGGCGATCTGGTGGCTCACCACCCTGGCGCTCGCTGTGCTGGTGTTCGTGGCGGTGGAGCGCGGGCAGTTCCGCACGCGCCGGCCCAAGCTCGGCCTGCGGCGTCCGGCCAACGACGCCTGATCGCCATTTGCTTCCGAGACCCGGAGACCACCGCTCCGGGCGACGCTCCAGGACGTTTTCCGGGATCCTCGGATCCCGGAAAACGTCCTAATTGGCGGCGGCTTCGATCGCCGCCATGTCGGCATCCGACAAGCCGAAATGATGTCCGATCTCGTGGATCAGCACATGGCTGACGAGGCGGCCGAGGGTGTCGTCGTGCTCCGCCCAGTAATCGAGCAGCGGGCGGCGATAGAGCCAGACCCGGTTCGGCATCTGCCCGGTCACCGCCATCCCGCTCTGCGCCAGGCCGACGCCCCGGAACAGCCCGAGGAGATCGAACTCGCTCTCGCATTCCATCTCGTCGAGGGTGTCCGGATCGGGAAAGTCCTCCACATGGATGGTCACGCCCGCGCACAGGCCGCGAAAGCTCGCCGGCAGGTCCGCGAAGGCGGCATGCGCCAGATCCTCGATATCGGCGATCGAGGGCGCCTGCGCGTCGGCCCAGTCGCTCATGCGGTCACCGGCAGCACGCGCTGGCTGATGAACCCGGCCAGATCGCTGGTGATGTGGTCGATATGCGGCTCGCGCACCGCCTCCTGCTCGAACGCCTCCCGGAACGGATCGGCGATCGCCGGAACCACCAGCACCGTGGCCATGCCGATATCGTGGGGCACCACGAGGTTGCGGGCGATGTCTTCGAACAGGGCCGAGCGCCGGGGATCGACCCCATGGCGCGTCAGGAAGCGCTCGTAGGTCGAGCGCTCCGGCTTGGGCACGAAATCGGCGTCGGCGATGTCGAACACGTCCTCGAAATGGTCGAGGATGCCGAGCTTACGCGCCACGTTCTCCGCGTGCCGGCGCGAGCCGTTGGTGAGGATCAGCTTGCGGCCCGGCAGCCGCTCGATCGCATCGCCCAGCGCCGGATCGAGGCGGATCGTCGAATGGTCGATGTCGTGGGCGAAATCGAGGAAATCGTGCGGATCGATCCGCGCCTCGACCATCAGCGCCTTCAGGGTGGTGCCGTAGCGGTGGTAGAAATACTTCTGCAGCGCCCGCGCCGACAGCCCATCGAGACCGTAGAGTCGCATCACGTAAAGGGTGATGCGCTCGTCGACCTGGGGCCATACCCGCGCGTCGCTCGGATAGAGCGTGTTGTCGAGATCGAACACCCAGGTGTCGACATGGGCGAAGCCGCGCGATTGCGGGGTGGTGAAGTGGCTTTCGCCGGGAAGCAACAAGGCGCTCGTCGGGGTTGGAGGCCGCAGGAGGGGAGGCTCAAGATGGTGACGCTGCTGTCCGAAGGGAAGCGCCACGGTTGTGTCGTCAGATCACGATCCTGTCCATCCGGCAAGAACCGTCGCGGGCGGAGACCGGGGATGCCCGATGGCGCGCCAGCCCCTGGGCCGGATTTGCGGCCGGGTTGATCATTTTTCGGGCACATACGCGCGTCCCTGTCACTGATTAGAGCAAGTCTAATCAAGGCATGGCTAAAGTTGTAGTCGTTCGGGACGTCCGCATGGCTTGGGGCCAATCTTCAAAGGTTGTAGACGCTTAACTGGGTGTACATGACTCTGTTCTATCCCTAACGACCTGTCGATGTAGGCCTCGCACGTCCGGACGACGTGCAGGGCTGGAGAATTTCGATGCTCGCACAGGACTTCATGAATTTTTTCGACGTCTCGCGTCGACGGGGCGTGATCCTCTCCTTCGGGGGGGACATCTCCGAAAACGTGCTGTTCTCCCTCGGCGAAGTGCTGAAGCTGCGCATGAGCCAGGGGGAGACCGATGCGAGCGTGGCCAAGCGCGTCTTCGCGATCTTCGTGGAGCAGGCTCAGAACGTGATCCGCTACTCCGCCGACAAGGTCCCCCGGTCGACGGCCAAGCCCGGGGGGCTGATCAGCGCCGGCGTGATCGTGGTCGGCAGCCAGGCGGAGCGGTTCTTCGTGGTGTGCGGGAACGAGTTGCCCAGCGCGGAGGTGCCGACCCTGCGCGCCCGGCTCGACCACCTCGCCGGCCTGACGAGCGAGGAGCTGAAGGCGTTCTACCGCGAGAAGCTGCGCCAGCCGCCCGATGAGGGCAGCCTCGGCGGCAGCATCGGGCTGATCGAGATCGCCCGGCGCTCCAGCGCACCGGTGGAATACGATTTCCAGGATCTGGGGCAGGAGCGCAGCTTCTTCTGCCTCAAAGCCTACATCTGACGGGTCCCGCTTCCGATGGACACCATCCAGCTTGCCGCCACGGACCGCGCCCCGCTCGTCGATTTCGACTTCGCGTCCGGGCGCCTTCAGCTTCGCGGCGAATCCTATCCCGAGGATGCCGCGGCGTTCTTCGGGCCGCTGCTCCAGGCGCTGCGCGGATATCTGGCGGAGGGGGGCGTCGATCCGATCGTGTGCGAGGTCGGCCTCGTCTACTTCAATTCCTCGAGCGCCAAGGCGCTGATGAACCTGTTCATGCTGCTCGAGGACGCCGCCGCCGAGGGGCGGCCGGTCACCATCCGGTGGCATTTCGCCGAGGGCGACGAGACCATCGAGGAGGCGGGGGAGGATTTCGCCGCCGATTTCGCGCATGGCCGCTTCGAGATGGTGCGGGAGCAGCCGGCATGACGGGCAAGCCGAGGTCGGTCGGGGTGGCCCAGCCCGCACCGGCCGCCGATACGTTCAGCCTCTACGATGCCGAGGAGGCCGTGCTGACCCGGGCCGAGGCGATGCTTTCCGGCCTGTCCGAGGTGGCCGGGGGCGTCCAGGCGCTCGCCGACGCCTATCGCCGGGGCTACCGCGAGCAGCGTCGGCTGGTGCGGCTGAGCGACCGGATGCAGCTCGACCTCCAGAAGGCCAACCAGCGCCTCGCCGAGCAGCAGCGCGACCTCCAGGCCCTGAACGCGGCCCTGTCGGGGGAGATCGAGCACCGGACCCGCCTCGAAGCCGAGTTGCGGCGTCTCGCCGATACCGACGACCTCACCCACGCACTGGCGCGTCGGCACTTCATGGAGGTCGCCGCCCGCGAATGGGTGCGCGGCGGCGGCGCGATCTGCGTGATGATGCTCGATCTGGATCGTTTCAAGCTCCTGAACGACGGGTTCGGCCATGCGGTGGGCGACACCGCGCTGGTGACCTTCGTCGCCACCTGCCGGGCCAACCTGCGCGGCCTCGACCTCATCGGGCGCACGGGCGGGGAGGAATTCGCCGTCATCCTGCCGGAGACCGATCTGGAGACCGGCTTGGCGGTGGCCGAGCGGTTGCGCGTCGCGGTGGCGTTGACCCCGGTGCCGGCACCGGATGCGGCGGTGTCGATGTCGGTGAGCATCGGCCTCGCGCAGGGCCTGCCGGGCGAGAGCCTGGAGAGCGCCATGCAGCGCGCGGACGCGGCGCTCTATGCGGCCAAGCGGAGCGGCCGCAACCGCGTCGCCGCCACCGCCGACATCCCCCCGCCGGAGCCCGAGCGGCCATGACGGCGGATTCCACCCCGTCCGGGGCCGCCCCGCGGCGTGGCGGTTCCCTGCGAGGGGCCGGCCCCCGGCGCAGCAGCGATTTCCAGGACGCGGCCGGCTTCGGCGACGCCCCCCGCGGCGATGGCGGCGCGGCCACCATGCGGCCCGGAGCCCTGCGGGGAGCCGCGCGGGGCCGCGACCGCGACAGCCTCGCCCACACGCTGTTCCTGCGGATCTACCCCGTCATCGCCGTGGTGGTGCTCGTCACCCAGCTCGGGATCGCCTGGATCAACCACGGTGAGCGGATCCGCCTCTACGGCGAGCGGGCGGACCTGATGGCGGCCCTCACCGCCAAGGCCATCGCCCGGCCGGACTGGAGCGCCGATCCGGCGATCTACCGCCAGCCGGTGGAGGCCCTGACCCTCGATCCCGCCTTTCGGGCCGCCTCCCTGCGGGATGCCACCGGCGCCGTGGTGATGAGTCTCGGCGACATGCCGCGCGGCCGGGCCTTCGACCTGATCACCAGCCAGGCCGACCTGATCGCGGCCCCGGGCGCCGCGCCGTTGGGCCGGCTCACCCTGACGATCTCGGCCGGGGATCTGCGCGGCAACGCCGAGACGCAGGCGCTCCTGGCGCTCGCGACCAGCCTGATCCTGATGCTGGCCTTCGTCGTCACCCTCCACGCCAATGTCCGCCGCCACGTCCTCGCGCCGCTCAAGCGCCTGCTCGCGGCGATGCGGGCGGTGGAGCGCAAGGACTGGGTGCCGGTGGATCTCGAGGGCGAGTTCCGCGCCAGCAACGAGATCGACGTGATCTCCCAGGCCTTCAACCGCATGGTGGAGGGCCTGCGCACCGGCGACGAGGCCAAGCAGTTGCTCCTGCAACTGGAACAGGCCCATGCCCGGCTCGAGGCGGCCAACCGCCTGGTGCTGGAGAGCATCGGCTATGCCCGTCGCATCCAGAGTTCGGTCCTGCCCGAACGCACGGCCCTCGCCGGCACCGGCCTCGAGATCGCCGTGCTGTGGGAGCCGCTGCATCAGGTGGGCGGCGATTACTTCTGGTTGGAGGATCTCGACGGGCTCGGGCTCGTGCTGGTGGCCGATTGCACCGGTCACGGAGTGCCTGGGGCCTTCCTCACCCTGATCGTCGCCACCGCCCTCGACCGCATCCTGCACGAGCGCCGGCTGCGCGACCCCGCCGCGATCCTGGAAGCCCTCGACACGATGGTGCGCTCCCAGCTGCGCCAGGACGGGCGCGGCGCCGAATCCGATGACGGCCTCGATTGCGGCCTCTGCATCTGGGATCCGGCGCGCCGCGAGATCCGCTTCGCCGGCGCCGGCCTGGCGCTCACCGCCGTTACCGACGGGGTCGCCACGCGGATCCGGGGCGCCAAGCGCGGCCTCGGCTATCCGCAACGCCCCGGCACCCGCTTCGCCGTCGAGGACGTGACCCTTCCGGTCGCCCCCGGCAGCACCTTCTATCTCATGACGGACGGGATCTCGGATCAGATGGGTGCGCCGGGCGACGGTGGCCCCATGCGGCGGCTGCTCGGCCATCGCGGCGTCGCCGCGATCCTTGAGGCGCATCGCGACCGTCCGCTCGCCGAGCAGGTCGCCGCCCTCGAAGCCGCCCTGGTCGCCTATCGCGGCGGCGAGGCGCGCCGGGACGACATGACCCTCGTGGCGTTCCGTCCCCGGCCGGAGGCGCCGGGGCGGGTCGTCTGACGGATCGTGCCGAGGGTCCCGCCGCATGGCGGGACCCTCGAGGGTCGGTTCAGCCCCGGCGGATCAGGGTGCCGGCGCCGTAATCCGTGAACAGCTCGAGCAGCACCGCGTGGCTGACCTTGCCGTCGAGGATGACCACCGCCTCGACGCCCTGTTCCAGGGCGTAGATGCAGGTCTCCACCTTCGGGATCATGCCGGCGGTGATGGTGCCGTCGGCGATAAGTCGCCGGCAATCGGCGATCGAGAGTTCCGGGATCAGCTTCTTGTCCTTGTCGAGGACGCCGGGCACGTCGGTGAGCAGCAGCAGGCGTTTGGCCCGCAGAGCCCCCGCGATGGCGCCCGCGAAGGTGTCGGCGTTGACGTTGTAGGTCTGCCCGTCGGCGCCGTAGGCCACGGGGGCCAGGACCGGGATCAGTTCCGCCTTCAGCACCGCGTCGAGGACGCCGCGCTCGACATGCTCCGGCTCGCCGACGAGGCCGAGGTCGAGCACCTGCTCCTCGTTGCTCTCGGGATCGCGGAACGTCTTCATGGCGCGCTTGGCGCGGACCATGTTGCCGTCCTTGCCGCACAGGCCGATGGCCCGGCCACCCTGCCCCGAGATCCAGCCGACGATCTGCTTATTGATGGAGCCGGCGAGCACCATCTCCACCACCTCGACGGTGGCCGCATCGGTGACGCGCAGGCCGCCCCGGAATTCGGACTGGATGCCGAGCCGGTCGAGCATCC
>JAKONB010000548.1 GCA_022702195.1 Beijerinckiaceae bacterium
TCCTGCCAGAAGGCGCGGAACTGGCCGGCGCGCTTGGCCTCGATCAGCAGCTTGATGGTGCGGTCGATCTCCGCCTTCGTCATGTTGCCCTTGTCGGGATACGTGTAGTCGCCGGTGGCCTCGATCACCATGGCGGCATCCATGATGCCGATGGACGGGATGTTGAGGATCGCGGCCTTGCCCTTGAATTCGGGGTTGAGCAGCTCCTTCCAGCTCGTCACCGGGCGCTTGATCAGGTCCGGGCGGATGCCGAGCGTGTCGGCATTGTAGGTGACCGGGATCAGGGTGATCCATTCGGTGGGCGAGCCCGCGAAGGTCTTGCCGTTCTGGCCCTCGAGGTAGAACACCTTCTTGGGCGCGGTGCCCTGGTCGCCGATGCTCTTGCCGGCCACCATGCCCTTGGTGAAGACCGGGGTGATGTTGTCGGCCTGTTTGATGCGCCGCGCATCCATGCCCATGATGTTGCCCGACGGGATGAGCTTCTTCAGGCTGAAGAACTCGGTGTCGAGGATGTCGAAGGAATTCGGCTGGGTGATCACCCGCTTGGTCACCTCGTCGGTGACCACCGGAATGTATTCCAGGGTGATGCCCAGATCCTCCTTCACCTTGCGGGCGATGTCGCCCGACTGGTTCACGGCGGTGCCGAGGTAGCGCAGGGTCACCGGCTCGGCGGCGATCACGTTGGGAAAGCCGGTGATCGGCCCGGCGCCCAGGGCGAGGCCGGTGGCGCCCGCCCCGCGGAGGAGCGTGCGGCGGCTCAGCTTGATCGTGGTGGTCATGCGGAATCCTCTACGCGAATCGAAAACGACATCAGGCGCTCAGGCGGTGGGCGGCGGCCGCGTCCCAGCCGAGCGGCACGCGCTCGCCCAGGGCCAGGGGGCGGGCCGCGTAGGCGGAATCGCTGAGGATGGCGGTGAGCGCCCCGTCCTCGGCCGGCTGGCCTTCCGCCTCCAGGCCGACATGGACGCTGGTGCCCTGGTACTCCACCGAGACGATCCGGGCCGGAACGGCATCCGCGCCGGCCTCGGCGCCCAGCCGCATCCGGTCGGCCCGCACGGCGATGCGCGCGTCATTGAGCCGGATCACGTTGTGGCCGCCGATGAAGCGGGCGACGAAGGCGGTGGCCGGGCGCTCGAACACCGTGCGGGGGTCGGCGGCCTGCTCGATCCGGCCGCCATTCATCACCACCACGAGGTCGGAGAGCGCCATCGCCTCCTCCTGGCTGTGGGTGACGTGGATGAAGGTGAGGCCGAGCTCGCCCTGGAGGCGCTTCAGCTCGGTCCGCATCCGCACCCGCAGGAACGGGTCGAGGGCGGAGAGCGGCTCGTCGAGGAGCAGCACCTTGGGGCCGGTGACGAGGGCGCGGGCCAGGGCCACGCGCTGCTGCTGGCCGCCGGAGAGCTGCGCCGGCAGCCGCTCGGCGAGGTGGCGCATCTGCACGAGATCGAGCATCGCCAGCGCCTTGGCGTGGCGCTCGGCCTTGGAGACCCCGCGCATCTTGAGGCTGAACGCGACGTTGTCCCGGCAATTGAGATGCGGGAACAGCGCGTAGCTCTGGAACATCATCGCGGTGCCGCGCTCGGCCGGGGTGGCGTCGCCCACGGCGTGCGGCCCGATCACCACGTCGCCGCTCGACACGGTCTCGTGGCCGCCGATCATCCGCAGGGTCGTGGTCTTGCCGCAGCCCGACGGGCCGAGCAGGCAGCAATAGGCCCCGGACGGGACCTTCAGGTTGATGGCATCCACGGCGGTCGTGCCGCCGTAGCGCTTGGTCAGGCTGATCAGCTCGACGTTCATGCATTTCTCCCGCAGCGGGGCCAGCAAGGGTCGGGCCAGACGCCGCGATTCGCAATCACCCCGTGGGGCGCAGCGCCGGATCGATGGTCCTGTCGAGCACCTGACCGTGGCCGAGATCCCCGATCACCCGGCCGTCCTCGGCCACCACGGTGCCGCGGGCGATGGTCGTCACCGGCCATCCGGTCACCGAAAATCCCTCCCAGGGGGTGTAGTCCGAGCCGTGGTGGAGGTTGTCCTGGCGGATCGTCTCGCGGCGGTTGGGGTCCCACAGGGTGAGGTCGGCGTCGAAGCCGATTCCGATGGAGCCCTTGCGCGGGTAGAGGCCGTAGAGCTTGGCGTGGTTGGTGGCGGTGAGTTCCACGAAGCGGTTGAGGGAGATGCGCCCGGCCGAAACCCCTTCCGAGAACAGGATGGGCAGCCGCGTCTCGATGCCCGGCAGGCCGTTCGGCACATACCGAAACGATTGCTGGCCGCGCGGGTTGAGCTTGCCCCGCGCGTCGTCGTAGCGGAACGGGCAATGGTCCGAGGAGACCAGCTCGAACACCCCGTTCTGGATGCCGCGCCAGATCGCCTCCTGGCTCGCCGTGTCGCGGGGCGGCGGCGAGCAGACGTATTTCGCCCCCGCCATCGGGTCGTCGGCGCCGCGCCCCTTCAGGTCCTCGGCGGTCAGGGTGAGGTATTGCGGGCAGGTCTCCGCGTGGATCTTGAGGCCGCGCGACCGCGCCCAGGCGATCTGCTCCATCGCCTGCTCGCCCGAGACGTGGACGATGACGATGGGCAGATCCACGAGTTCGGCGTGGCTGATGGCGCGGTGGGCCGCCTCGCGCTCCACGAGCTGCGGGCGGGAGAGGGCGTGGCCGTAGGGCCGGGTCTCGCCGGCGCGCTCCAGCTTCTCGGCCATGTACCGGATGGTGTCGTAGCCCTCCGCATGGACCATCACCCGCGCGCCCGCGCCGCGGGCCAGATCGAACACGTCGAGGAGCTGGCGGTCGTTCAGGACGAGGTCGTCGTAGGTCATGAAGACCTTGAACGAGGTGTAGCCCTCGGCGATCAGGGCCGGCAGTTCCTGGCCGAGCACCGCCGGGGTCGGGTCCGAGACGATGAGGTGGATGGCCACGTCGATGTGGCACTGGCCCTCGGCGAGCGCCCGGTAGGCCTGGGTCGCCGCGCGCAGGGACGATCCGCGCGGCTGGAGCGCGAAGGGCATCACACAGGTGTTGCCGCCCGCCGCCGCCGCCCGCGTGGCCGAGGCGAAATCGTCCGCCATGACGATGCCGGGGCCCGATTCCTGGGCGATGTGGACGTGGCTGTCGATGCCCCCCGGCAGCACCAGGAGGCCGGAGGCGTCGATGGTGCGGGTCGCGTCCGCGATGCGCTCGGCGATGGCGGCGATGCGCCCGTCGCGGATGCCGAGATCGGCCCGGACGGTATCGGCGGCGGTCACCAGGGTACCGCCCCGGATGGCGAGATCGAAGTCGGGCATGGTCCTCAGTCCCTCACGCGGGCGATGATCGCCACAGGACCACCGCCATCCGGCCCTTGATGCTCGGCGCCCCCCGAGACGTAAAGGTCGGTGCGCCCGATCGCGGCGGCGGCGACCCCGCCCACCAGCGCGCGGGCATGGCGGGTGGCGTTGATGTCGCTGTCGTCGTTCATGATGTGGCGCGCGCCCCGGATGCGGCCGTCATGGGACGGCTCGGCCTTGGCCAGCAGGGCGGTGACCCGCGCCCCCGCCTCGGGGGACAGCTGGCCGGTGGAGGGGAATCCGAGCTCGGCGAGCGCCGCCTGGATCGCGAAAAAATCGATGCCGTCGCGCATCACCCGGTGGGCGATGGCGTGCGGGCCGCTCCAGCCCCGGGCATTGCCCAGCACGATGATCTCGTTGTGCATCAGCTCGATGCCGGCCGAGGCGCTGGCGCGGCCGGAGAACAGGTCGCGCCGCCGGCCGATGGCCGCGTCGGACAGATCCTCCGCCGCGATCTCGCCGAGCGCGAGGCCGATGCCGAGGGCCGAGGCGCCGCGCGAGAAGCCCATGGAGGCGTAGGTGTCGTGGGTGACCACGGCGTGGCCGCGCGCGGCCGCCTCGGCAATGCGGTCGCTGGTCAGGAGCGGGCATTTCACCTGGACGAAATGCACGTCGGCCGGATCGCCGAGGCCGGCCTGCGCCATCGCCCGGCGCACGGCGGCGGCCGTGGCCTCCACCTGGGCCATCCGGCCGATCTCCTCCGGGCGGAAGCTTCGCGTGTGGGCGGTGCCGACCGCCAGCGCCGTGGAGCCGGTCGCCGGCCCGTCGCGGCGGGCCAGCACGAGGAGGTGCGGGGACAGGCCGCCCTCGGTGCCCCCCGACATGACCAGGGCGACCCGCGCCCCCACCTCGGCCGGCGTGCAGCCGAGATGCCCGGCCAGGAGCGTCTCCAGGGCCATCACGGCGAGCTGGCGGGTGAAGTCGTTGACGCAGCCATTGCCCTCGGTCTTGCCGAAGATCGCCACGATCTCATCCGCCCGCACCGCGCCGGAGGCGATCAGGTCGGACAATCCCGCCATGTCGGCCGGACCGGCGGTGGGGACGCGAAAGACGAGGCATTCGGGCATGGGGCGTTCGGCCAGGGCTGTGTGGGGGCGGGAGGGGCGGGGCGGCGAAACCCAGCAAGGACGGTGCCGGTTCGCATACGCGGCGCGGCCGCATCGACGGCGGAGGCGGGGGCCGAGACGAGATCGACCACCGGATCGACGCCGCGCGGCGGTCTCGCGGTACGCCTCTTGCCACCGGGCGGTCCGGCCCCCGCCGCGCGGGGCGGCGCCAGCATCAACGAGGGAAACCCGATATGGGCGGGACACGGCACAATCTCCGGGTCGACGGAGCGCGGCTCTGGGCGACGATCCTCGAGACCTCGGCCTTCGGGGCGACCCCGGCCGGGGGGATCAACCGGCTGACCCTCACCCCGGAGGATGGCGCGGTCCGCGACTGGTTCCGCGCCGCCTGCGAGGCGGCCGGGCTCGCGGTCGGGACCGACGAACTCGGCACCCAGTTCGCCCTGCGGCGCGGGCGCGACATGAGCCGGGCGCCCATCGCCTGCGGCTCGCATCTCGACACCCAGCCCACCGGCGGGCGCTTCGACGGCATCCTCGGGACGCTGGCCGGGCTGGAGGTGATGCGGTCGCTCAACGATGCCGGGATCGAGACCGAGGCGCCGCTCCTCGTGGTCAACTGGACCAACGAGGAGGGCTCCCGCTACGCCCCGGCGATGATGGCCTCGGCCGCCTATGTGGGCGAATTCACCGTGGAGGACATCCTCTCGCGAACGGACGCGGCCGGGATCAGCGTGGGGCAGGCGCTGGACTCCATCGGCGCAGTGGCCACCGAAAAGCTCGGCACGCGGGCCATCGGCGCCTTCGTCGAGCTGCATATCGAGCAGGGGCCGATCCTCGAGGCGGAGGGCAAGACCATCGGGGTGGTGGAGGGCGGCCAGGGCATCGCCTGGTTCGACGGCACGATCACCGGGTTCGAGAGCCATGCCGGCACCACGCCGATGCCGCGCCGGCGCGACGCGATGGGTGGCCTCGCCGAACTGGCGCTGGCCGTGGAGCGCATCGCCCTGGCGCATGGGCCGAGCGCCGTGGCGACCCTGGGCGAGGCGGTGATCGCCGCGCCCTCGCGCAACGTCATCCCGGGCCGAGTGAGCTTCACCCTCGACGTGCGCGATCCGCGGAGCGCCACCCTCGACGCCATCGAGGCGGAGCTGCGCGCCGCCATCGCGACAATCGCCGAGCGCCGCCGGCTCGCCATCGACCTCGACCGGATCTGGCGCAAGGAGCCGGTGCCGTTCGATGCCGGCATCGTCGGGCTGGTGGAATCCCACGCCGAGGCGCTCGGCCTGCCGCACCGCCGGATGGTCTCGGGCGCCGGTCACGATGCCTGCAACCTCGCCGCCAAGGTGCCCACCGCGATGATCTTCGTGCCCTGCCGCGACGGGATCAGCCACAACGAGTCGGAATCCGCCACCCCATCCGACTGCACCGCCGGGGCCGACATCCTGCTCCAGACCCTGGTGACCCTGGCCAACGCACCGAAGGCACCGGCCTGATCAGCCCTCCGGGTCCAGATGCAGCGGCGCGATGGGGGCGAAGACGCAATCGGCGGCGGTGCCGTCCTCGTGGGCCAGCATCGCGAAGGTGCCGGGCGCGTCCCACGTCATCATGTGGGCGTGCCAGGCCCCCGCCCGGTAGTTGAGCCCGACATGGCCGGGCACCCGGAAGGCGACCGCGGCCTCCTCGTCGGGGCGTCCGTCCCGGTCGGGGGCCACCACCACCACGTAGGCATCTACCGCCAGCGGCAGGAAGGCCTGGCTCGAGAACGGATGCCGTTCGAGGCGGGTCAGCGGCATCAGCCCGGCCCAGGGCTCGCTGCGGACGAGCGCGAGATTGGCCGTGGCCGTGGCGCGCCCGTTCTCCAGCGGGGTGGCCCGGTCCTGGCGCGGCGGCGGGGCGGGGCGCTCCAGGAGCGTGCCGAACGGCGCGAAGGAGGCGGCGTCGATCGGGCGGATCGGCAGGCGGCGGGAGGCGGGATCGTGCGGCATGGTCACCGGACTGAAAGGGAGGGGAAAACCCCCGAAACGACATCCGAACGCAAGCGGCGGGCCGGACATCCCGGCCCGCCGCAGGAGGGGCGAGGGGTGAGGGTGGGGCCGGTCAGGCGGCCCGCACCGTCACGAGGAAGCGCGCCACCTCGGCATTGAGGTGCTCGGATTGCCGCGAGAGTTCGGAGGCCGAGGCCAGGACCTGGGTGGCGGCGGCCCCCGTCTCCTCGGCGGCCCCGGCGACCCCGGCGATGTTGCCGGTCACTTCGCTGGTTCCGACCGCCGCCTGGGAGACGTTGCGGACGATCTCCTGGGTGGCCGCCCCCTGCTCCTCCACCGCCGCCGCGATGGAGGTGGCGACCGCATCGAGCTCCTGGATGCGCGCCGTGATGGCAGCGATGGCCGAGACCGCCTGACCGGTCGCCCCCTGGATCTGGGCGATCTGGCCGGAAATCTCCTCGGTGGCCCGCGCGGTCTGGCTCGCCAGCTCCTTCACCTCGGTGGCCACAACGGCAAAGCCCCGGCCCGCCTCGCCGGCCCGGGCCGCCTCGATGGTGGCGTT
>JAKONB010000566.1 GCA_022702195.1 Beijerinckiaceae bacterium
CCCGGTGATCCCGCCGCGCGCGGCTCCGGTGGCCGACCGCCTGAAGGTCCATTTCGACGGGCGCGACCCGGAGGTGGACGGGGAAAAGCTGCCGCTGCCCCGGCGCGAGCGCCACATCCTCGAATGCCTCGTGCGCAACCGGGGCCGCCGGATGACCAAGACGCAGATCTACAACATTGTCTACGGCGTCTACAGCAACGGGGTCGAGGAGAGCGTCATCGAGGGCCATGTGAGCAAGCTGCGCAAGAAACTCAGCGCCCGGCTCGGCCACGATCCGATCGAGGCCAAGCGCTTCATGGGCTACACCTTCGTCGGCTGATACGGCCTCCGCGTCCTGCGAGCGGTGACCGTATCAGCGAGCCGGCGCGGCGGCCGAGCGGCGCCGACCCCCGCCCTCGGACGATCCCATCCTGCGGGTCCGAGCCTATTGGCAGAAGCTGCGCGCGCCCGGAGTCCAGGTGCCGAAGCCGGTGGCGACCATGTTGCCGATCACCCGGCAGACATACTGCTTCTGGGCCGGGTTGTTGTTGGGACCCGCGTGGTAGCGCGCCACCGCCAGGGTCCAGCTGCCCTCGCGGGCCTTGAGCTGCTTCAGGAACACCGTCGCGTACTCGACGTTCTGGCGCGGATCAATCATCGCCTCCAGGCTGGCGAACTTTTCGCGATGGTAATGGTGGTTGATCTGCATGCAGCCGAGATCGACCAGCTTGATGCCGGCGGCGCGCGCCTGGTTGAGCTGCCCGATCACGTCGGCGGCGCTCGTGCCGAAATAGGCCCGGCCCTGGATGTTCATGGCGAAGGGCTGCAGCGAGCCGCGCTTGCCGCTCTCGGTCAGGCCCACCGCGTAGAGCACGCCCAGCGGCACCCCGTGCCGAGAGGCCGCACCCGCCATCTCCCGCTCGCAGATATTCGCCGAGGCGGGCAGGGCCGAGGCCGCCCGCGCCGCCGGTGCGGTGCTGTTGGCGCAGGCCGGAGCCAGGCCGCTACAGGTATACGCCGCTGCGATCAGGGCCGGCAGAATGCGTCTCATGGGTCCGCTCTCTCGTCTCGGTGGTCCGCTCGGCACGCGCATCGGGCTGGCGGCGGGCGGGCTGGTCGGACATGTCCCGGGCCGGGTTCTGTCCGCCGGAGCCCGGCTGGAAGGTCTGCCCCGAGGGCGGGGCGTTGGTGGAGGCGGTCTCCATCGGCGCGCCGATCGCCACGGCGTCGGGCTGGTAACCGGCGTCGCGCAGCAGCGCGCCGAGGAGCGCGCCGTCCTTGCGCAGGAGTTCGGCCGTGTCCTCGCGGCTCGCATGGAGGCTCATCTCGAGTTGGTTGCCGCGCAGGCGCATCCGCACCACGACGTTGCCGAGATCCATCGGCCGAAGCTGGAGCGTCAGGATCCGTAACGGTCCGTCGGCTCCGGCCAGGGCGGTCGGCGCGCCGGGCTGGGCCGGCGCCGCCCGCTGGGCTTCGGCCACCACGACTTCGGCGATCTGGGCCGCCGGGCCGCTCAGGGGGGCGGCGCCCAGTGTCTGCGTCGCGGTGGCGGCGGCCGGTTGCGAGGCGACGGTTTCGAGCGGGACCCCGTTGCCGTGGTCCCGCTCGGCTGGGGCGACGGCCTCCGTCGCGGAGGGGGCGATGGCGGGCTGATGTGGTCCGACGCCGAGATCGGCCATGGCTGTCCGCGCCGGTTCGATCGTCCCCACGGGCTCGCCGGAGATCGCGGCGGACGCCGCTGCCTTCACGGCGGGTGCGGACGGCGCGGGGGCGGGGCGCGGGGCGGCCGGCATCAGGGGCACGAGCGCCGGCGGCTGCGCCATCGGAGGCGCCGTCGTCACGGCGGCATCGGCGGAAGCGGTCCCCGCACCGGCGGCGACTGGCGCAGCGACGGTGCCGGATGGCACCGAGGGCGCCGCCGTCACGGCAGCCTCGACCGAGGCCGCGATGCGGCCGGCAGCCCCCGGTCCGGGCCATGCCGACCGGACGGGAGGCGCTCCGAGGTCGGCAGCGGACACCCCTTCCGTGGTTTGTCGAGCCTGCGGAGCCACGGTCCGGGTCCTCGGCTCCGGTCCGCGCGCATCAGGCCCCCCCTCCGGAACGACGTCCTCCTGGGAAACGGGATCGGCCGGCGGGTCGATCACCGTCTCTGCCGGGATCCCCGGCGCGGATGCGGATGGCAGCGTCTCGGGCACCGCCGCCGCACGGGGCGGGACCGCATCCGACGTGGGAGCCGTGACGATGCGGGGATCCAGGGAAGTGGGTTCAGGCGTGGCCGCGCCCGGCGGGGTGACGACGGGTCCAACCTCGAACGGATCGGACGCCGCCGGCATCCCATCCGGAGCGGTCGCCTGCACCGGCGCCCGGACGGATCGCGGCGCCACCGGGGCGAAGTGGGTTTCCTGACGCAGCACCGTCACGCGCATCCGCGCCTCCGCGACGGCGGAGGCCGCGCTCGGCGCCGGCCGCGGGTTCGGGAATGCCGGCGCCGCCGCATCGTCGCCGGCCCCACGTTGGGGCGTCGGCGCGGGGGACGGCAGCGCAAGGGACGGCATCGGCAGACTCACACCGGCCGGCGATACCGGATCGGGCCGCTCGGGAGCGGACGTGTCCCCGTCGCGGGCATCCGCCCGGGACGGAGCGGGGTCCGGGAGCGCCCCCGAGGCCGGCCCTTCGACCGCATCGGCGGAGGGAGCCGGGGGAGCGACGACGGTGCCGCCTCCGGCCCCGACCGGTGGACGCTCGGTGACGGCGCGGGCGACGAGGGCGTCGAACATGCCCCGCCCCGACCTGCCGGCCGGCTCGGCGGGGGCGGGGAGCGTGAGGATTCCGAGGGGATCCGGCGTTTCGGCGGCGGCCCCGGCTGGCGTGGCCGGCCCCGGCTCGACCGGCGCCCCGGGCAGGGCCGGAGCGGCCCCCCGGGATGGGGAGGCCGGGTCCGTCAGCGCGCCCAGCACGGCGCCGAACGGACCGGCGCCATCGGCAAGCGTCTCGACCGGGTCGGCACCGCCGCGATTGCCGAGCGTCTCCGCCGTGGGCCGCACGGTCAATTTCATCGCCAACGTGTTCACCGCTCGCTCCCGCGCATCAAGGCGTCGACTTGCCCGATCGCCCCCTGGGCGCGGGCGATGGCGGCGGCCGGCGGCACGAGGCGCGCGGGTGCCGGCATCGAAGGCGGTTCGTCCACCGGGGACGCCGCGGAGGTGGTGCGGATCTCGCGGGCCGTGGACAGGGCCGAATCGAGGAGATCGAGATCCGCCGCCCCCAGGACGGAGCGATCGGTCATCCGCAGGGTCTCGAAACAATCCACGAAGCGGTCCTCCTGCACCACCAGGGCCGCCGCCCGGTAGAGCCGCGCCCGGATGGACGCCACCGAACCGGGTTCGGCCAGGGTGATGGTCCGCTCGGCGGCGAACACCGCGGTGCCGGTCTTGCCCTGGTCGAGGGCGGCGCGGGCCACCTGGAGGTAGAGGTCGCGCCGGCCCTCCGGCTCGATCTCGTCGAGCATCGCCTGGAGGCGGGCGAAGCGGATCGCGTCGCTGCCGAAATCCAGCCGGGTGAGGGCGGCGGCGAAGCGCTGGCGGAAATTGCCGGCATAGACCGAGTGGCGGTAGCGCCGCAGGTACTGGATCGCCAGCGCCTCGAAGCGCGCGAGGTCGTTGGCCTGGGCCAGCACGAAGATCTCGCGCCGCAGCGCGCCCTCTTCCACCAGCGTCCCGGGGGCGATCAGGCGCGCGAGGTCGAGGAGGCGCAGGGATTGGGTGGGATCGTCGCGCACCACCAGGGCGGATTGGGCCAGAGCCAGCTGCGCGCCGAGGCCCACCGGCACATCCTGCGCATCGATCTTCATCAGGAGCGTGCGCGCCTCCTTCTCCCGACCCTCCAGAAAGGCGAGCGATCCGAGCACCAGCGGCGTCTCGGCCTCCGGCACCTTGCCGCTGGCCAGGATGTGGCGCAGCACGGGCGGACCGCCACCGCCCAGCGCGAAGGTCACCGCCGCGCGCAGCGAGGCCTGATCGGTCCAGATCTCGGGGTCGAGGTCGCGCATGCGCTGTTCGGCATGGGCGAGGAGCGCGCGCTGCGCCGTCAGGGCCTGGCTCGAGCCCAGCGCGATCCGGTCCTGAAGCAGTTGGAGCGTGCGCACCAGCTCGACCGGAACCGGATAGGGCGCCACCGGCAGGGGCTCGATCGGCGCGGCGGGGGCCGCGGCGTGGCCGCCGGCCTCGTGGCCGCCCCCATGGGCGTCCGAGGCGAGGGCCGGGCCGGCGAGCGTGCCGAGGGCAAGCAACACCGGCAGGGAGATCCGGGCGGCCCTCACTCTGGACGCCCGCGCAGCAGGATCTCGATGCGGCGGTTCTCGGCCGCCTTCGGGTCCGCGGGGTTGCGCGGCTGGCGATCGGCATAGCCCTCGATCCGCTCGAGGCGCGCATCCGGCAGGCCGCCGCGCACCAGCATGTACGAGGCCATCTGCGCCCGCGCCGAGGACAGGCGCCAATTGTCGTAGGTCTCCGAGCGGAACGGCCGTGCATCGGTATGGCCGCGCACGACGATCTGTCCGGGCCGGTCCTTCAGGATGCGGGCCACCTGTTCGAGGGCGCGGACCACCTTGGCCTGCGGCTCGGCCGAACCGACCCCGAACATGCTGAACCCGACATCGTCGGTGAGGCTGATGAGGATGCCCTCGCCGGTGCGCCGCACCTCGGCACGGGGCGCGGGGGCGCTGCCCCCCTGCGGCTGGACCGCCTTGAGGATCTCCGCCTTGATCGCGGCCACGGAAGCGGTCTCGGCCGCGTCCTTCGGCTCGTGCGCCTCGCGGGTCTCGACGGGCGGGGGAGCGGGAACCGAAGCGGCGGCGGGTACGGCGGGGACCGTCGCCTTGACCGGCTTGGCCGACTGAAGGGCGGCCAGGACGGAGGCCGGCATCGGCTCCGGGGGCTTCGTCTCGGCGGCCCTCGGGGTCTGCGGCAGACCCGGCGCCTCGCCGAGGCCCGGCTCGGCGGAGGCGACCTGGATCGGGACGGCCTTCGTGCCGGGGGCGGCCGCCCGCGCGTCGGGCCGCGCTTCCTGCCCGGGGGACGCGACGGTGCCGGTGGCTCCCGCCTTGTCGGTGCGCATCCGCGCGAGCGGCGCCACCTGCCAGTAGAGCGGATCGAACGGATCGCGGGCGGCGTCGCCCCCCTTCACGCCCGGCTCGCCGGTCTCGGTGACCACCGCGTCGGCCGAGGCGACCTCGGGGGCGGCCTCCGCCTCGGCGGCCAGGCGGGCGAGGACCGCGTAGGGATCTTGGAACAGGGCGGCTTCGCGGGCCGGGCTGCCGGGGGCGCCCTTCGACGCGCCCTTGCCGTCTCCCTTGCCCTCTCCCTTCTCGCCCTTGCCCTCTTCCTTCGTCTCGCTCTCGGCGGCCTCGCCGGGGGTCTTCTCGCCGGGGGTGTTCTTGGGGTCGCGCAGGCCCTTGCGGTCGAAGGTGACGTCGGCGAGCTTCACCGGGTTGAAGTATTCCGCGATGGCGGTCTTGGTCTCCTTGGTGGTGGAGCCGATCAGCCACAGCACCAGGAACAGGGCCATCATCGCCGTCATGAAGTCGGCGAGCGCGATCTTCCAGGCGCCGCCGTGGTGACCGTCCTCGTGGTCGCCGTGGCGCCTGATGATGATGATCTCGTGGTGGC
>JAKONB010000588.1 GCA_022702195.1 Beijerinckiaceae bacterium
CTTGCGTCTACCAATTTCGCCAAGCCCCGGCACCATCAGCCACGCCCAGCGGTAGCGGGCGGCCGCGCCGATATCAAGGCGCCACGCTCGTCTCTTCGGAGGCTTGGCTGTCCGGCGTCCAGCCATAGAGCCATGCGTATCGACGGGTCATGCCATCGGGTCCGAGGCGACCCATGACCACGTTGCGGAGGCGCCCGACCACGGCGCCGGCGTGATACGTCCGCCCGTTCGCGCGGGCCGCTCTGCGCACCCGCGTGGTCCGGCCGATCCGGGCGCGGGCATAGGCGGCGAGGGCGTCCGCCAAGGGCGCCCGCCCCAGGGTCGCGGCGAGGACGGCCGCATCCTCGATGGCGAGCGCGGCGCCCTGTGCCAGGAAGGGCAGGATCGGATGCGCCGCATCGCCGATGAGGGCCAGCCGGCCCCGCGCCATCGGGCGCGCCGTCGGCCGGTCGACCAGGGACCAGACCAGCCAGGAATCCGGCACGGCGAGCAGGGCGGCGAGCGGCGGGGCCGCATCGCGAAACTGCGCGCGCAGCACCGCGGGCTCGCCGAGCTGCCCCCACCCGTCGCTGCCCAGCCGCTCCGGCACCACCGCCACCACGTTGATGTGCTGTCCGCCGAGAATCGGATAATGCACCACGTGGCGCCCCCGTCCGAGCCAGAGGCCGGTGGCCTCGCCCTGGAGTTCGGGCGGCGCGGCATCCCGCGGCAGCACGGCGCGCCAGGCGGCGGCACCGCAGGATCTCAGGGGCTTGGCGTCGAGATGCCCCCGCAGACGCGACCGCACCCCGTCGGCACCGACCACGAGATCGGCCGTGAAGGTCTCGGTTCGCTGCCCGTCGCCGCTCGTCAGCGTCAGATCGACGGAGGCCGCCGTCTCGGCGAGGCCGACGACGTCGCGCCCGACGAGGAGGCGGATACCGGAGCGGCCGCGGACCGCGTCGAGCAGCAGGGTCTGCAGATCCGCCCGGTGGATGACGTAGTAGGGCGCCCCGAAGGCCTCGCGATGGTGGCCGCCGAGGGCCACGCCGCCGATCTCGCGGCCGTTCCCCAGGGTCCGGACCACGACCCGGGGCGGTTCGCTCGCCGCGCGCCGCAGGGCCGGGCCGAGCCCGAGGCCGATCAGCACCCGGCTGGCATTGGGCGAGAGCTGGAGGCCGGCGCCGACCTCGCTGAAGCCGGTGCGCCGCTCGATCAGCGTCACCCGGTGTCCCGCCGCGTCCAGGGCGAGGGCCGCCGTGAGGCCGCCGATCCCGGCCCCGACGATCGCGATGTTCAGGCCCGTCATGGCGGCGATGCGCGCGCGGCTCAGGCGGCGGCCGCGGTGCGGTCATCCCAGACGCAGGCGGCCGGATCGGCGGCGCCGGCCTTCAGGCTCGGGCGATACCGGTAGAGGGTCGAGCAATATTGGCAGATGATCTCGTCCTCGGTGCCCATGTCGAGGAACACGTGCGGATGGTCGAAAGGCGGCTTGGCGCCGATGCACATGAACTCCTTCGAGCCGACCTGGATCACGGCCACGCCGGGTTCGTTGTGGAAATGCGGAACCGCCTTGTCTGCCATGGCCTCGTCCTGTGTGCAGGCCCGCCGCGACCCGAGAGGTCCGGCCTGGGCACCCGAATGTCGAGGCCTTCGTCTCTAGCCGCTCCCCTCCCCCGCGCCTAGTGCGCCGCCGCAGGCTTGGCCTCGCCCGCGCGTCACCGTACATAGGGACGATCCGATCCGGCGCATTCCACGAAAACCCTGCCCATGACCCAGAACGAACAGGCCGTCTCCGCGAGCGGGCGGCATGCGCCGCTCCCGCCCATCCACGGACCCGAGGCCTTCGCGGGCATGCGCAGGGCCGGGCGCCTCACGGCGGAGGCCCTCGACGTGCTGATGGAGGCGGTGGCCCCCGGCGTCACCACCGAGGCCCTGGACCGCCTCGCCTACACCTTCGCGATGGATCACGGTGCCTACCCGGCCTCGCTGTTCTACCGCGGGTATCCGAAGTCGATCTGCACCTCGATCAACCACGTGGTCTGCCACGGCATCCCCAACGACAAGCCCCTGCGCGAGGGCGACATTGTCAACCTCGACATCTGCCTGATCGTCGATGGCTGGCACGGGGATACCAGCCGCATGGCCTATGTCGGCGAGGTGTCGCGCAAGGCCCAGCGCCTGTGCGAGATCACCCACGAATGCCTGATGCGCGGCATCGCGGCGATCAAGCCCGGCGGCTCCACCACCGATATCGGGCGGGCGATCCAGGCCTATGCCGAGGCGGAGCGCTGCACGGTGGTGCGCGACTTCTGCGGCCACGGGCTGGGGCGGACCTATCACGACGCGCCCACCATCCTGCACTACGTCGAGCCGAGCTACGACGTGAAGTTCCAGCCGGGCCAGCTCTTCACCGTCGAGCCGATGATCAATCTCGGCCGGCCCGCGGTGAAGGTGCTCTCCGACGGCTGGACGGCGGTGACCCGAGACCGCTCGCTCTCGGCGCAGTTCGAGCACACCGTCGGCGTCACCGAGACGGGGGCCGAGATCTTCACCTTCTCGCCGAAAGGACTGCACCAGCCCGTCAACCCGGCCGCCTGATCGTTTCGTGAGCACGCGATCGCAACCCGATCCCGCGCAAACCCCGGCCGCCGAGGCGGAGCCTCATTATGTCGGGCATCGCGATCGGCTCCGCGCCCGGTTCGCGCAGGGCGGGGCCGATGCCCTGCCGGATTACGAGTTGCTCGAACTCGCCCTGTTCCGCGCCATCCCCCGTCGGGACGTGAAGCCGCTGGCGAAGGCCCTGATTCGCCGCTTCGGCAGCTTCGCCGAGGTGGTGAGCGCCGAGCCCGCCCGCCTTGCTGAAATCGAAGGCATCGGTGCGGGCGTCATCGCCGATCTGAAGCTCATCGAAGCGGCAGGGCACCGCCTCGCTCGCGGCGCCATCGCGGCTCGCCCCCTCCTGTCGTCCTGGGGCGCCGTCCTCGATTATTGTCGGGCCACCATGGCGTTCGCGCCGCGCGAGCAGTTCCGGGTCCTGTTCCTCGACCGGCGCAACCATCTCATCGTCGACGAGGTCCAGGGGCGGGGCACCGTCGACCACACCCCGG
>JAKONB010000602.1 GCA_022702195.1 Beijerinckiaceae bacterium
ACGGCGTGTCGTATTCCTGAAATTTGTGCAGCGCCGCCTCGAAAATCAACACATCCTGCTCAAAGGCCATGCATCATCTTGATGCATGGAGCGGGTATCACGCAACGTCTTCATCGCGATGTTAGAAATTAAGTGATTGACGCCAGTCTGTTAGAGCGCTCTGCTTGTTTCCGTGGCATGTTTCGCCGGATTTGGCATCCCTCTTTCGCGCCCTCCCGTGGGTCCCGCGCGTGAGAACGCCCGGCCCTTCGGGTCCGGATCGCACCGGCGGTCTCGCGGATCGAACGAGGGGACCCCGGTGGAGGGGGCGTGACGCATGGGCCGCGCCGTCCCGGGTGAGCCGCATGACCCGCACGCGGTGCCGACCGGATCGGCAGGCCGTCAGAGCCAGGGGCTCTCCACGCGGGACGGCGGGTGGACGATCCCTCAATGGTCGGCGGAGCCAGCCTGCTTCCTGGCGGCCTCGCGGGCCGCCTCGTCATCGGTGAGGCCGTTGAAGAACAGGTTCAGGGTCACCGCCGCCATCGCGCAGAGCAGGATGCCGGATTCGAGCAGCGGATGAAGGGCGTGGGGCATCTGCTTGAAGAAGGCCGGAGCCACGAGGGGGATCATCCCGAAGCCCACCGAAACCGCCACGACGAACAGGTTGTTGCGATTGCCGGCGAAATCCACGCTGCCCAGGATGCGCACGCCGGTGGCTCCGACCATGCCGAACATCACCAGGCCCGCCCCGCCGAGCACGCATTGCGGCACGGCCTCGACGAGGGCGGCGAGCTTCGGGACGAGGCCGAGGCCCAGCATGATGACTCCGCCGGCCACGGCCACGTACCGTGTCCGCACGCCGGTGACGCCCACCAGACCGATGTTCTGCGAGAACGAGGTGTAGGGGAAGGTGTTGAAGATGCCGCCGATGATGGTTCCGAGGCCATCGCCACGCAGGCCGCGCGTCAGGCGCGCCTCGTCGACGGGATCGGCGCAGATCTCGGCCAGAGCCAGGAACATGCCGGTGGACTCGATCATCACCACGATCATCACGATGCAGAGCGTGACGATGGAGACGGGATCGAAGGTTGGCACGCCGAACGCGAAGGGCCGGACCACGTCGAACCAGGGCGCGGTGGCGACGTGGCCGAGATCGAGCAGCCCGAAGAAGGCGGCGACAAGCGTCCCGACGACGATGCCGATGAGAACCGAGGCCGAATTGACGAAGCCGGTGCCGAACCGCGTGATCGCCAGAATCATGCAGAGCACGAAGGTGGCGATGGCGAGGTAAAGCGGCGCGCCGTAATTCGGATTGCCGACACCACCGGCCGCCCAGTTCACGCCGACCTTCATCAGGGACACGCCGATCACCAGGATGATCGTGCCCGTCACCACCGGCGGGAACAGCGGCAGCAACCGTCCGATGACGGGCGCGACGAGGAACGCGAACAGGCCGGCCGCGATCACGGCGCCGTAGATGCCCGTCAATCCGATCGCCGGATTGGTGCCCATGGCGACCATGGGCGTGACGGCCGCGAACGTGACCCCCATCATCACCGGCATGCGCACGCCGATGCCCGGCAGGCCCCAGCTCTGCAGGAGGGTGGCGAGGCCGCAGGCGAACAGGTCCGCGCTCACCAGCATCGCGACCTGCTCGGGCGGCAGCTTCAAGGCTCGCCCGACGATCAGCGGCACCGCGACGGCGCCCGCATACATCACCAGAACGTGCTGCAATCCGAGGAGGAGGAGAGCGACGGGAGGCACGCGCGTCACCGGCGCGGTGACCGGTGCCAGGGGAGCGGACCCGCCGGTGTCGAGGGGGGCGTCGGACCCTGCGGCGATGGTCGGGGCCTTGTTCATGAGATCGACGCCTCTGCCGCGATGAGCGGATCTCTTTCCGGGATGCCGTTGCGGCCGGGCAAAGCGTATGCCACGCCGAGCGGCCGGCCCGAATCCGGCTGTTGCCGATCACGCGCGCGCCGGCGGCGCTCCCCTGGAGGGCTCGCCCCCGCCATCGCCCCGTTTGTCCGTTGGTGGGGGGCGGGGATGCGACCCGGCATAGCTCTTGCTGCGAACGCCCCTGCGTATCCGGCGCGGCGCCGGGATCCGGAGCCCAGCATGCGTCCGTCCCGACTCCTCGGTTTCACCCTGCCCCTGCTGGTCTGGTTCCTTGCCGGAAGCACGTTCGGCGGGGGCGTCCTCGGTGGAGTGCCGGCGGCCCAGGCGCAGTCCAGCCTGACGCCACCGGCGGGGCAGGCCGGCGTCACGGCGCCCGGCGGCATGCGTGGCCGGGCGGTGCGCCGGCACAGGACGCACCGCCGTCGGTGACCGGCTCGTCCCCCTCAGGTTCCGCGTCGACTCTCACAGAAGGTTATCGACCATGCGTCTGACGATGTCCGTTCTCGCATTGTGCGGGGTCCTGGGTCTGGGCGGTGCAGCGCTCGCCCAATCGACCGGTGCGCCCGCCGGGATCGACCCGGCGACGGCCCCCGGTGGCACGGAGGGCATCGCCGGCGCCCGGAACGAGCGGGAGGCGGTCCGCAGTGGCGATGCCATCCCGGCGCCCTCCGGCATCGGCCAACCGATCGTCCCGCCGTCCGAGACCTTGCCGCCGGAGCGGTCCGCGCCGCGCCCCTGATCGTCTCCCCGCTTCGCGCCACACCCCCGCCGGATCGCTCCGGCGGGGGTGTGGCGGGATCGATGCCCGGCCGGGCTACTGCGTCAGCTTGTCGTCGATCCCCTTCACGTACCAGTTCATGCCGAGGATCATCGGGTCGGGGGCGGTCTCGCCTTCCTTGACCGCGATGGTCCCGTCCTGCTTCACCACCGGCCCCGTGAAGGGATGAAGCGTCCCGGCGGCGATGGCGGTTCTGGTCTCCTCGGCCATGGCTTTCACGTCCTCGGGCATGTTGGTGAAGGGGGCCAGCACCACCATGCCGTCCTTGATGCCGCCCCAGGTGTCGTGGCTCTTCCAAGTGCCGTCGAGGACGGCCTTGGCCTGCCCGATCACGTAGCCGTTCCAATCGTCGGTGATCGCGGTCAGCTGGGCTTTGGGGGCGAAGCGGTACTGGTCGGAGGATTGGCCGAAGGCGAGCTTGCCCTGCTTCTCGGCCTCCTGCAGGGGCGCGGCCGAGTCCGTGTGCTGGGTGAGGATGTCGGCGCCCTGGGCGAGGAGCGCCTTGGCTGCCTCCGCCTCCTTGCCCGGATCGAACCAGGTGTTCACCCAGACGACCTTGATCTTGACGTTCGGGTTGACCGATTGGGCGCCGAGCATGAACGCATTGATGCCGCTCACGACCTCGGGAATCGGGAAGGAGGCGATATAGCCGACCGTGCCGGTCTTGGAGAGCTTGCCGGCGATCTTGCCGCAGACGTAGCGGCCTTCATAGAAACGGGCCGAATAGGTCGAGACGTTGTCGGAGCGCTTGTAGCCGGTGGCGTGGGCGAACTTCACCTTTGGGAATTTCCGCGCGACCTTCAGGGTCGGCTCCATGAACCCGAACGAGGTCGTGAAGATGAGCCCGGCGCCGGACCGGGCGAGCTTCTCGATGGAGCGCTCGCTGTCGGCCTCGGGCACGCTTTCGAGGAAGGTGGTCTCGACCGTGTCGGGCATCGCCTCGGCGAGCGCCTTGCGGCTGAGGTCGTGCTGATAGGAATACCCGAAATCCGCGACCGGCCCGACATAGACGAAGCCGACCTTCAGCTTGTCGGCCGCGACGGCCTGTCCGGTCAGGATCGGGCCGGCCGCGAGGAGGGCGCCCAGAACCGCACCGCCGAGTTTCCCGTACGTAGCCCGCATCGTTTCGTCCTTCTCGATCGGTTTCTTGCGCGATGGACAGCTTGCGGGCGCCGGTCACCGACTCGGCGTGAAGACGCGCCCGAGCGCGGCGGGCGCCAGCGAGCCGCCGCCGCGCCGGCCTAGGGAGAGCAAGACCAGGGCCAGAATGGTGGCGAGATAGGGGAGGGCGGACAGGAGCTGGCCCGGAAGCCCGAGCCCGGCGGCCTGCGCGTGGAGTTGCAGGACCGTCGTCCCGCCGAACAGGAGCGCGCCCGCCGCGACCCGCAGGGGCCGCCACGAGGCGAACACCACGAGGGCCAACGCGATCCAGCCGCGGCCCGCGGTCATGCCGGGCGACCAGAACGGCGTGTAGGCCAGCGCGAGATAGGCCCCGCCCAGGCCGGCACAGGCGCCCCCGAACAGCACGGCGAGGAAGCGCACCCGGCGCACCTTCAGGCCGAGCGCATGGGTGGCGACGTGGTCGTCGCCGACGGCGCGCAGGATGAGGCCGGCGCGCGTGCGCCAGAGAAACACCGACACGCCCGCCACCAGGGCCACCGCCGTGTAGACGAAGGCGTCCTGCCCGAACACCAATCGGCCGATACCGGGCAGGTCCGTGAGGCCGGGCAGGGAGAGATGCGGCGCCGGATCCCGCTTGATCCCGACATAGCCGGCCCCGACCAGACCGGACAGGCCGAGCCCCAGGATGGTCAGCGAGAGCCCGGCGGCGACCTGGTTCGCCGCGAGGCCGACGGTGAGAATCCCGAACAGGGCGGCCAGCAGCAGGCCGGCGCCGGCCCCGCCCAAGGCCCCCAGGAAGGTCGAGCCGGTCTGCATCGCCACGGCGAAGCTGACGGCCGCGCCGAAGATCATCATCCCCTCGACGCCGAGATTGAGCACCCCGGACCGCTCGGCGACGAGTTCGCCGAGGCTGGCGAGAATCAGGG
>JAKONB010000009.1 GCA_022702195.1 Beijerinckiaceae bacterium
TCGGGGGCGAGATCGGCGAGGCAGGCGTGATAGAACGCCGCAGCGTCGGGGGCGATCACCGGCTGGATGCGGGCGATGCCCTCATGCACCGCGAGCGCCGCGAGGGTGCGGGTGAGAACCGCCTGCCCCCCGACGCGGCGATATTGCTTGGGGCGGTCACCGCCGATGCGGATGCCGCGCCCGGCCGCGACCACCACCGCCGCCACTGGAATCGCGGTCCCGGACATGACTTTCCTCCCGCGCAGGCTCGCGATGGCCTGTCGTTTAAGCGGGGGAGGGGCGTAAATCAAATCGCGCAAGGCGCTTGCGCAGCCGGTCAATTTGTCTATTCGTTGAGCACAATGTGGTCTGATGATTATTTGAGCGTTTTGCGCTCGCCGGACGGAAGCGCGGGCGATTCCGCGGTCCCGGGCGGCTGCGCATCGGTGCCGGTCCTCCTGGCCCCCCTGTCGGGCGTCACCGACCTGCACCTGCGCCGGATCGTGCGCCGGCTGGGGGCGAGCGCCGTGGTCTCGGAAATGGTGGCGGCCGCCGAGTTCGCGCGCGGCGCGGCGGAGGCCCTGCTGCGGGCCGAGGGCGGGGGCGTCGATCCGCATGTTGTCCAGCTCGCCGGCTGTGCCCCCGAGCCGATGGCGGAGGCCGCGCGCCTGGCCGAGGCGAACGGCGCCGACGTGATCGACATCAACATGGGCTGTCCGGCCAAGGTGGTGACCGGCGTCGCCTCGGGCTCCGCCCTGATGCGGGATCTCGCGGGCGCCACCCGCATCCTCGCCGCGGTCCGGGCCGCCGTGACGATCCCCGTCACCGTGAAGATGCGGCTCGGCTGGGACCACGCCACCCTCAACGCCCCCGAACTCGCCCAACGCGCCGAGGGGCTCGGCCTCAACGCCGTCACCGTCCATGGCCGCACCCGGCAGCAATTCTACCGGGACCGGGCCGATTGGCGGGCGATCCGCGCCGTCGTCGAGGCCGTCACCATCCCGGTGGTGGCCAATGGCGACGTGACCGATCTCGCCACGGCCCGCGCGTGCCTCGCCCAGTCGGGCGCGGCGGGCGTGATGGTCGGGCGGGCCGCCGTGGGGCGCCCCTGGCTGGTGGGCGAGATCGCCGCCGGCCTCGCCGGGCGGGCCGCGCCGGTCCTCTCGGGGGCCGAGAAGGCCGCGCTCGCGGTGGAGCATTACGCCGGCATGCTGGCGCTCTACGGCCAGCGCATGGGCGTGCGCCATGCGCGCAAGCACCTGGCGGCCTACGCGGAAGCCGGCGGCGGCCTCGATCCCGAGGCGCGGATGCGGCTCCTCACCACCACGGATCCGGACCTCGCCCGCGCCCTGCTGGCGCAGGCCTTTCGCGACGACGCAGCGCCGGAGCGGCAACCCATCGAGGAGGCAGCGTGAGCCCGGTTCCCGACGACATCCCCACGGGTCTGGCCCTGCCCACCAGCGAGGCCGTCATCAACGCCCTGCCGCTGCCGGTGCTCACCGTCGGCGCCGACGACCGGATCCTGCACGTGAACCATGCGGGCGAGACGTTCTTCGACCATTCCGCCCGGCTGATGCAGCGGCGGCGGCTGTCGGACATCATCCCGTTCGCCTCGCCGATCTCCGCGCTGGTGGCCGAGGTCCGCCGCCGCCGGGCGAGCGTGAGCGAGTACGGGGTCGAACTGGTGCAGCCGCGCTCCGGGCTGGAGCGCAGCGTCGACGTGTTCGCGACCCCGCTCGGCGACGACGAGGACGTGGTGGTGCTGATGCTCCAGGAGCGCACCATCGCCGACAAGATGAACCGGCAGCTCACCCATCGGGGCGCCGCGCGCTCCATGGTGGCGCTCGGCGCCATGCTGGCCCACGAGATCAAGAACCCGCTCGCCGGCATCCGCGGCGCGGCCCAGCTCCTCGAGCAATCGGCCGACGACGAGGACCGCCTGCTGACCCGGCTGATCTGCGACGAATCGGACCGGATCGTACGCATCGTCGAGCGGATGGAGCTGTTCGGCGACGAGCGGCCGGTGGAACGGACCGCCGTGAACGTCCACGGGGTGCTCGATCAGGTGAAGCGCTCGGCGCAATCGGGCTTCGCCCGCCACATCCGCTTCGTCGAGACCTACGATCCCTCGCTGCCGCCGGTCCTGGGCAACCGCGACCAGCTCATCCAGGTCATCCTCAACCTGGTGAAGAACGCCGCCGAGGCCATCGGCGGCGATACGGTGGACGGGGAGATCACCCTCTCCACCGCCTTCCGCACCGGCCTGCGCATCCAGGTTCCGGGCTCGCGCGAGCGCGTCAGCCTGCCCATCGAGGTGGCGGTGCGCGACAACGGGCCGGGCGTCACCCCCGACCTGCTGCCGGACCTGTTCGACCCCTTCGTCACCACGAAAGTGCAGGGCTCCGGCCTCGGACTTGCTTTGGTCGCCAAGATCGTCGGCGATCATGGCGGCATCGTCGAGTGCGATCCGGTGCCCCGCCGCACCACCTTCCGTCTTCTCCTCCCCATGTCGAGCGCCCGCGACGGGCGCGAATCGTCCGCGGAGCACTAGAGTCGCGTCATGCCCAACGGACACATCATCGTCGCGGACGACGACGCCGCCATCCGCACCGTGCTCAACCAGGCGCTGTCGCGGGCCGGCTACGAAGTCCGCTCCACCGGCAATTGCGCCACCCTCTGGCGCTGGGTCGCGCAGGGGGAGGGCGACCTCGTCATCACCGATGTGATGATGCCGGACGAGAACGTCTTCGACCTGCTGCCGCGCATCAAGCGGGTGCGGCCGGAACTGCCGATCATCGTGATGAGCGCGCAGAACACGTTCATGACCGCGATCCGCGCCTCCGAGCGCGGCGCCTACGAATACCTGCCCAAGCCCTTCGACCTGAAGGAGCTGATCGCCATCGTCGGCCGCGCGCTCTCGCGGCCGCGCGGCACGCCGGCCCCCGGCGCCGATCCGGGTAACGAGGACATTCCGCTGGTGGGCCGCTCGCCGGCCATGCAGGAGATCTACCGGGCGCTGGCCCGGCTGATGCCCACCGACCTCACGGTGATGATCACCGGCGAATCCGGCACCGGCAAGGAGCTGGTGGCGCGGGCGCGCCACTATTACCGCCGCCTCCGCACCGGTCCGTTCGTGCCGGTGAACATGGCCGCGATCCCGCGCGACCTCATCGAATCCGAGCTGTTCGGCCACGAGAAGGGCGCCTTCACCGGGGCGCTCTCGCGCTCGGCCGGCCGCTTCGAGCAGGCCGAGGGCGGCACCCTGTTCCTCGACGAGATCGGCGACATGCCGATGGAGGCCCAGACCCGCCTGCTGCGCGTGCTCCAGCAGGGCGAGTACACCACCGTGGGCGGCCGGGTGCCGATCAAGACCAACGTTCGCATCATCGCGGCCACGAATAAGGACCTGCGGGTCTCGATCCAGCAGGGCATCTTCCGCG